>DTXR01000081.1 GCA_012962365.1 Chromatiaceae bacterium
AACCAGCGGGTAAAAAGCCATGAAGATCCCCGGAAGACGTTATCTACTCTCCCTTTTCCTGCTGATTCTGCCTTCTCTGGTGTTCGCTTCCAGCATAAAGCGGGCAGATATGGCAGAAATCATCGACGAGGCGCAGCTTGTTTTCGAAGGCCGGGTTGTTGGCAAGCGTGTCGAACATGTTCCCGGTACGCGAAGCGTTCATACCTGGGTCAGGTTCGAGATCCTGGATCTGATCAAAGGCCCGTATGAGCAGCGGTTCCTGGAGCTGTCATTCCTCGGTGGCAGCGCCGGTGATTTGCGTGTTGAAGTTTCCGACATGCACATTCCCGAGATGGGAGAGCAGGGTGTCTATTTTGTGGAAGACACCGGCAGGCCCCTGGTCAACCCGCTGGTCGGCTGGGCGCAAGGACATTTCCTGGTTCAGTACGACAAAAAGCTTCAGCGCCAGATGATCACCACCCTGGATGGGAAGCCAGTCTTTGATCTGGAATCCGGCCCTATGAAGACGCGTAAGCCTGAGATCAGCCGTGGCATCGCTCGTGGCGTTTTTACCGAACCCCAGGCAAGCCGGGCAGAGCCTCTGGATCCGGCCCGCTTCAAGGCGCTGTTGCGTGGAGGTGTCCAATGAAAAGGTATATGCTCACAACCTTGTTTGCGTTGCTTCTCGGGTTTGGAAATGCAGCGGTTCACGCCTATGTGCTGGTGGGCAGCAAATGGCCCGACGGACAGACATCCTTTCACTACAGCTTTTCCTATAAGGGTTCGGCGACCAGCCCCAGTGGTAAATCCTGGAACAAGGCCTTTCAGGATGCGGCCAATGAATGGAACAATCAGACGGCGTTCAAGTTTTCTCTCGATACCAGTGATCCTTCACACCCCTGTGCGGGCGTAGGCAACTTTCCCCAGGACGGGTACAGAAATGGCGCGGCGTTTTATGACAAGATCTGCAACCAGGTCGATGGAACCGAGGACGATTTTGGCAACCGGGTACTCGCCGTAACCGTAAGTTACACCTTTAGCAGCAAGCCGGAAGAAAAGGTGGAAACAGATATTTTTGTCAACGATGCCGAATCCTGGGACATCTATGACGGTGTACTGCAGAGTGGCCGGTTCGATTTCAAGCGCATCGTCCTGCATGAGTTGGGGCATGCACTGGGGCTCGGACACGAGACATCCATGCCCGCTATCATGCAGCCCACAGTGAACGACATCCATACCCTGCAGTCCGATGACCTGGCTGGCGTGGCAGCCCTGTACGGCGATGCAGCGCCAGGAAATGAGCCTATCCGTATGGCCATCGAAGAGCCCTTCAACGGTGA
Source organism: Chromatiaceae bacterium (assembly GCA_012962365.1). GTDB lineage: Bacteria > Pseudomonadota > Gammaproteobacteria > Chromatiales > Chromatiaceae > Thiolapillus. The sequence continues at coordinate 1,320 of DTXR01000081.1, forward strand.
CGTGAAATCCGGTGTGAGCACGTTCCGGGGCTGGGTGGTTTCCAGGAACCCGCTCACTTCGCTCACCCTGTATCGGGATGGCATATTGTTCGGTCAGCTCGATCACAACGGCAGGCGCCCGGATGTTGCCGGCAGGTTTCCCGACTATCCGGATTCCCTGAACTCCGGTTTTGCCTTTGCAACGAATTTCGGGAATTTTTCAGCCGGAAGCCATCAGTACAAATTGGTTGCACAGGATATTAGGGGCAATGTGCTGGAAAAGACTGTCAGTTTTACCATTTCGCGCTTCGACAATGCCTTCGTCAAAGACGATGCAGAGGTTTCTCTCAATGGTGCCAGCATCTCCTCCCCGGGGGGAAGCGACATCCGCATCGATCGAATGCAACATGATGGCAAAGAGTATCGGGTGATACTTCGCTGGAAGAAAGCTAAACAAGGCTTTGATCCTGTTGAAATAACACGAACCAAATGAGCGTTGGTAATTAAAAATAACTCATAAGCACGGCAAATCCGGCTATTTGCAGGCTCGAATACTCACCGGGTTGCTGCTGTGGCACACTCAGACCACGAAAACCTTAACCGGCTGTCGCAAGAATCCGATTTTTGCAACTTGCCAGAGAAAACTGAGAAAGCGTTCTTTGTTTTCGGGATGAAAGGCCCAGGGTATGGGCTTTTCATCATCTTAATCAAATTCTCTATTTGGGGGCTATAACAAATGAAAATCATACTATTGGGTGGGCCGGGTGCCGGCAAGGGCACGCAGGCGAATTACATCAAGGAAAAATACAACATTCCCCAGATCTCTACCGGCGACATGCTCCGCGCCCATGTCAAGGCAGGCACCGAGCTCGGCAAAGCGGCCAAGAAAATTATGGATGAAGGCGGACTGGTTTCCGACGATATCATCATGGGCATGGTGAAGGAGCGCATCAAGGAAGACGACTGCAAGAATGGTTATCTGTTCGATGGCTTCCCTCGCACCATTCCCCAGGCGGAAGCCATGAAGGAAGCGGATATCGCTATCGATGCCGTGGTCGAAATCGATGTGCCTGATGAAGAAATCATCAAGCGCATGTCGGGCCGTCGGGTGCATCTGCCTTCCGGTCGTACCTACCATGTCATCTTTAATCCACCCAAGGTCGAAGGAAAAGACGATGTAACCGGAGAAGACCTGATTCAGCGCGACGATGACCAGGAAGAGACCGTTAAAGAGCGCCTACGCGTCTATCATGATCAGACCGAGCCCCTGATCGACTTCTATTCCAAAGAGGCTGACGCAGGAAAGCTCAATTATGTCAAAGTCAATGGTGTGGGCAGTGTTGACGAAATTCGTGACCAGATCTTTTCCGGCCTGGATAACTGAACCTGACCATCAGAAATAAATCGGAAGCCGGGGTAATGCCCCGGTTTTTGTTATACTGACAAAAATTCAACGCATATCAGGAGGCCTGCGTGGCTGTTTTAGAACTGAACAAAGATAACTTTGAAGACACCATCAACAACAATTCTTTCGTAATCATCGATTTCTGGGCTCCCTGGTGCGGTCCCTGCAAGAGCTTTGCGCCAACCTACGAAAAGGTATCCGAAGATTTTCCCGACGTTGTATTTTCCAAGCTCAATACCGAAGACGAGCAGGAGATCGCGGCTCACTTCCAGATTCGCTCCATCCCTACGCTCATGATCTTCCGGGACCAGATCATTATCTACAGCGAAGCTGGCGCCTTGCCGGAAGGCTCCTTCCGTCAGTTGGTGGAACAGGCCTCCAGTCTGGACATGGATGACGTGCGCAAACAGATCGCCGAATCCGAATCCGGCGGCGGATCTGCCGACGCTTGATCGACGCATCTAGTCGATGCAGTTGAAACCGGAAGCCACGCTTCCGGTTTTTTTGTTTACAGCTAAGGCGCAGCGTATGCGCAACGACTTCGAGGAATGACAATCACCCATGCAATACCCCTGGATTTCCCGCTCTGATCGATTGTTGGACTACCTGCCCACGGTAGGGAAACTGCTTGATCTGTGCGAGGAAAACTATCATCTGTTGTTGCAGTTGGCGCCGCAGCTGTATCGGTTGCGGGGCGTGCATGCGTCCTGTCGTCCCGGGCATATGGATCTTTATCTCGAGGTACTGGAACAGACGCCTTACACGACAGTTGTTCACCTGACCTATTACTTTTCCCATGAGGAAGACCAACGTGCGGACCCAGATGCGCTGTTGCGTGTTTACCATGATGCGCAGCAGATCGAGGTGATCAGCCTTCGCCAGAAGGCGCTTCCCATCGAGGCCAGCTACCAGCATCCCAGTCTCTATAACAAGTGGAAAATCAACGTGTTTCTGTCCAAATGGTTGTCTTTCTGCGGGATGCAGGGGCACCGTTTTTCAGAAGATGCGCAATTCTTGACTAAAAAGCATGGTTAATGCTATTCTTAATTACCTAGTATTTTACTAAGTTATAAACACTCACAAAATACACTGGAGTTGAGAACATGAGATTGTCTACAAAAGGCCGCTATGCGGTAACTGCGATGCTTGATCTGGCATTAAACGGCCAAGACGGCCCGGTCACCCTTTCCGATATTTCGGAAAATCAGGGTATTTCCCTTTCCTACCTGGAACAGCTGTTCGCGGCCTTGCGCGCCAAGAAACTGGTTCGTGGCGTGCGCGGTCCGGGCGGCGGTTATTTCCTGGGCAGAGAAGCCGACGAAATTTCCATCGCCAATATCATCTGCGCCGTAGACGAATGGGTTGAATTCACCCGTTGCCAGGGTAAAGAGGATTGCCGCGGCGGGCAGCGTTGCCTGACGCACAGCCTGTGGGATGACCTGAGTCGGCAAATATATGAATTTCTTGAGGAAATCAGTCTTGCCGATCTGGTGCGCCGGGGTCAGGAAGCCGATCATGGATGCCTCAAGGAGAAAGGTGACAGCATTCTGGATGATATTGCCGGACGGGCTGCATAAGTTCCCGTGAGCTATAAAGAATACCCTTTGACCTGAAAGACGAATTTCAATATCATACGCCGCTTATGTTGCAGCGTATTCCCGATCGCGTAGATCCGTGGCGTCTGGCTGAGCAGGAGGAAACTCTTGAAGGTCATTTGAAACTGGGTTCGTTGCCGCGCCTGGCGCCGCTTCTGGCTAATGCCGATGGAGAAGCGGCGTTTGTTTTGACGTTTGGCAAGGATGTGCGCCGCAGGCTGGTCATCACGCTGAATGTCGGCGCGGAACTCATACTCGAATGTCAGCGTTGTCTGGAAGACATGGTGCTCAAGGTGGACAGTACAGTTCGCCTTACGCCGGTGCGAGGCTTGCAGGAAGCTGAACAGTTGCCGGAAGAGCTGGATCCGATCATGCTCGGTGAAGGCGAGTATCTGGTAATTGCACGGTTGATCGAAGACGAGTTGTTGCTTGGCATTCCCTCGTCACCGCGACATGAACAACAGAATTGCAACAGGCAGAAAAGTGTGAAAGCGCATGAACTGCCTGAAGCTGAACCGAAAGAGGATAACCCTTTCGCCATTCTTGCCGGTCTTCAGACAGGTGAGAACGACAATTGAGAAATTGCAGGAGATAGCCCCATGGCCGTACAGAAAAGTCGTAAAACCCCATCCCGTCGAGGCATGCGTCGTTCCCACGACAGCCTCAAGTCAGAAACCCTGTCTATCGATCCAACTTCCGGTGAGACGCACCTGCGTCACCATGTAAGCCCGGATGGCTTCTATCGCGGCCGCAAGGTTGTCAACGACTGAAGATGCAGCACCCGGTGTTGGGTCTGAACTCCGGCGTGACTAACCGGAGTTTCTTTTTGTGACTGAAAAAATCACGATTGCCCTGGATGCCATGGGTGGCGATCACGGTGTTTCCGTGGTCGTTCCCGCAGCGATCGCATACTTGAAAGAACATCCCAACCAGCGTTTGATTCTGGTCGGTGGGGAAGAAGCCATTCGACAATATCTTCCGGATAGCAAAGTCCCGGATAACTTGAGCATTCACGCTGCTTCCCAGGAAGTCGGGATGAACGAACTGCCATCCCAGGCCTTACGCAAGAAGAAAGATTCTTCCATGCGCGTTGCCCTGGATCTGGTGAAGGCGGGTATGGCCGACGCTTGTGTCAGTGCCGGCAATACGGGGGCGCTCATGGCAACAGCGCGTTTCGTTCTCAAGATGTTGCCCAATGTTGATCGTCCAGCGATCATCACCGCACTGCCGGCGGTCAATGGCCGCACCTGGATGCTGGATCTCGGGGCAAATGTCGATTGCAGTGCCGAGCACCTGTTTCAGTTTGCGGTCATGGGTTCTGAGCTGGTGACGGTCATCGATGGCATCGCCGCACCCAAGGTAGGGTTGCTGAACATCGGGCAGGAAGAAATCAAGGGTAACGAGCAGGTCAAAGGTGCCCATGAGCTTTTGCGCCACACTTCTCTAAACTACATGGGCTATGTGGAAGGGGATGACATCTATCTCAATGAAGAAGTGGATATCGTCGTGACCGACGGCTTTATCGGCAATATCGCGCTCAAGACCAGCGAAGGCGTGGCCAAGATGATCCGCAGTAACCTCAAGGAAGAATTTAGCCGCAATATCCTGACCAAACTGTCCGCATTGATCGCTTTGCCGGTACTCAAGGGGCTGGGTCGTCGTATCGATCCACGGCGTTACAATGGTGCGAGCCTGCTTGGACTGCGGGGCGTGGTAGTGAAAAGTCATGGGGGAACCGACGCGCTGGGCTATGCCCATGCCATCGATATTGCCGCCAAGGCCGTGCGTTCAGACATTGCTGCGCGTATCGAAGCTGGTGTGAGCAAACACCTTTCCGACCAGAGAGCGACTGCATGAGCATGTTTTCCAGAATCGCGGGAACAGGCAGTTTTTTGCCCGAGAAGGTGCTGAGCAACCACGATCTGGAAAAGATGGTGGAAACGTCTGACCAGTGGATTCAGGAACGCACCGGCATCAAGAAACGCCATATTGCTGAAACGGGTCAGACGACCTGTGATCTGGCCGAACAGGCCGCCATCCGCGCCCTTAAAGCGGCCGGGAAGACCGCTGAAGACCTGGATCTCATCGTCGTGGCAACCACTACATCGGACAAGATTTTTCCCAGCACCGCCTGTCTGCTGCAACAGCGGCTCGGTAATCATGGCTGTGCCGCATTCGATATCCAGGCAGTCTGCACCGGTTTCGTCTACGCGACGGGGGTGGCGGACAAATTCATCAAGACAGGTGCTGCGCGCACCGCATTGGTCGTCGGCGCGGAAACATTGTCCCGCATTACCGACTGGACGGATCGTGGTACCTGCATCCTGTTTGGCGATGGCGCGGGAGCTGTCGTACTTGAGGCATCAGAGGAACCGGGTATCCTGTCCACGCATCTCCATGCAGATGGTGCTTATGAAGAATTGCTGCACGTCCCCGGCGGTATCTCAAAGGGGTTCGAAATGGAAGCCGATGGGATAGACCCGCACTTCATGCAAATGAAAGGCAACGAAGTGTTCAAGATGGCCGTCAATACACTGGGACGCATCGTCGATGAAACCCTGGCCGCCAACGGCATGAAAAAATCCGATATCGACTGGCTGGTTCCTCACCAGGCAAATATCCGCATCATCAAGGCAACTGCCCGGAAGCTCTCCATGGACATGGACAACGTGGTGGTCACCGTGGATGAGCATGGCAATACCTCTGCGGCATCCGTACCCCTGGCGCTGGATACCGCCGTCAGGGACGGGCGTATCAAACGTGGTGAAACTCTGCTGCTGGAAGCCTTTGGCGGGGGATTCACCTGGGGCTCCATTCTTATCAACTATTGATCGTTTCTCCTTTATGACTGCACATACTGGCATTATCTTCCCAGGACAAGGCTCCCAGAGTGTCGGGATGCTCGACGCACTGGCAGTGCAATTCCCCCAGATCAAACAGACCTTCGAGGAAGCTTCGGACGTTTTGCAGATGGATTTATGGGCGTTGGCGAGCGAAGGTCCCGCAGAAGAACTCAACAGAACGGAAAACACCCAGCCTGCCATGCTGACCGCTGGAATGGCGGTGTACCGTGTCTGGCTGTCCCAGGGTGGTCCGGCAGGTAGCATCATGGCTGGCCACAGTCTTGGTGAATATACCGCACTGGCAGCAGCGGGCAGCCTGGATTTCAGCGATGCCATCGCACTGGTCGCGGCTCGAGGCAGGTTCATGCAGAATGCTGTCCCAGCGGGCCAAGGCGCCATGGCTGCGATTCTGGGCCTGGATGATGACGCCGTGGTCGCCGTTTGCGCACAGGCAGCCGAGGGAGAGGTTGCCGAAGCGGTTAACTTCAACTCACCGGGGCAGGTGGTTATCGCCGGCAGCAAGGCGGCCATCGAAAGAGCGATTGACCTGGCCAGGGAAGCGGGAGCCAAACGTGCCTTGCTGTTACCTGTGAGTGTGCCGTCCCATTGCGCGTTGATGCGCCCGGCTGCCGAGCAACTGGCTGCCATGCTCGAAACGGTGGCCGTGCAGATGCCGAAGATTCCTGTCGTTCACAATGTGGATGTAGACATCAGCGATAGCACCGATGCCATTCGCGAAAAACTGGTGCAGCAGCTTTATCGGCCTGTTCGCTGGGTGGAAACCATGACATCCATGAAAGGGCGGGGCATCGGGAACCTCATTGAACCCGGCCCCGGGAAGGTGCTGACCGGATTGGGAAAGCGCACCGACAAGACACTGACTTTCTTGCCGGTATCCGATCCGGCATCACTGGAAAAAGCACTGGAGAGCTGTAATGCCTGACAATACTGTTGCCCTAGTAACCGGCGCCAGCCGGGGAATTGGTCGAGCCATCGCCACTCGGTTGGGTGCGCAGGGAATGACTGTTGTGGGTACGGCGACATCGGACAAGGGTGCCGAAGCCATCAGTACCTACTTTGCAGAGGCAGGAATCAAGGGTGAGGGCATGAAACTGGATGTGTCCGACAGTGCATCTGTTGACGAGGTGGTGGCAGCTATCTCGGAAAAGCATGGGGCGGTTACCGTGCTGGTGAACAATGCCGGTATTACGCGGGACAACCTGCTGATGCGCATGAAGCCTGAAGAATGGGATGCGGTGATCAATACCAATCTCAACTCGCTCTATCGTGTCTGCAAGGCTTGTGTGCGGGGCATGATGAAAGCCAGAACGGGACGTATCGTGAACATCGCCTCCGTAGTCGGCAGTAGCGGTAATGCCGGCCAAACCAACTATTCGGCCGCCAAGGCAGGCATGCTGGGTTTTACCAAATCACTGGCACAGGAAATTGGTTCCCGTGGCATCACCGTGAATGCCGTGGCACCCGGCTTTATTGACACCGATATGACCCGGGAATTACCGGAAGCACAACGTAAGGCGCTGTTGTCTGCAATTCCGCTGGGACGCCTGGGTTCAGCCGACGAAATTGCATCGGCTGTGGCTTTTCTGGCATCTGAAGACGCCAGCTACATCACGGGTACGACATTGCATGTCAACGGCGGCATGTACATGACTTAATGCAATTTCTTTAAAAAGTTATCAACGTATTGAAATAAAATAAAATTCTTATCTGATTGTTGGTTGGATTTTATATGTCATTCCGGCAATTGGTCGGAATCGAGAACTGCTAAGCAATCGGAGAACCCTTTCAGAATTTGATCGCGGGGTTTTGCCGGCTATTGATTTGGCTAGCGAACGAATTCCGCATACAATACGACGTTAATGCGCGGCGCCTGGATCGCGCTCTACTGGAGGAAAAATACGAAAATGAGCAGCATTGAAGAACGTGTCAAAAAGATTGTCGCTGAACAGCTGGGTGTGAGTGAAGACGAAGTAACTCCTGAAGCTTCATTTATCGATGACCTGGGCGCTGACTCCCTAGACGCAGTGGAGCTGGTAATGGCTCTGGAAGAAGAGTTCGAGTGTGAGATTCCTGATGAAGAAGCAGAGAACATCACCACCTTGCAACAGGCAGTAAATTACATCAACGCCAACGGCTGATCACGACCGTTCAGTCAAGCCGCGGATTTTTCCTTGATCAGACACCTCGCCACAAGAGGTGACTGGTCGGAAAAGCGCGGTTTTTGGTTAATGTACCAACAGAGGTTTCCTTGATGTCCAAAAGAAGGGTAGTAGTCACGGGGCTGGGCATGGTTTCGCCCGTAGGTCTGGATGTAGCCAGCAGCTGGGAAAATATCCTGGCAGGAAAAAGTGGCATCAAGCCCATTACGCATCTGGATATAGAGCCATTCAGCGTTCGCTTCGGCGGACCTATCTACGATTTTGATATCGAGCAATACATTCCCAAAAAGGAAGCTCGAAAGATGGACAAATTTATCCACTACGGCATTGCCGCAGCGGATCAGGCCATCAAGGATGCCGGCCTGGAAACCACTGAAGAGAATGCCAATCGTATTGGTGTGGTCGTAGGTTCCGGTATCGGTGGCATCAGTGGTATCGAACAAGGCTATGCCGCTTATCTCAAAGGTGGTCCGCGGAAGATTTCACCGTTTTTCGTACCTGCAAACATCGTGAACATGGTTGCCGGGCATATCTCCATCATCAATGGCTTCAAAGGTCCCAACATCTCCATCGTATCGGCCTGCAGTACGGGGGCACACAGCATTGCCGATGGCATGCGCATGATCCAGTACGGCACCAGCGACGTGATCGTCGCCGGCGGTGCGGAAATGGCGACTTCGCCCACCGGTCTTGGTGGTTTTGCGGCTGCCAGGGCACTGTCCACCAGAAATGATGATCCCCAGGCAGCGAGCCGCCCTTGGGACAGGGATCGTGATGGTTTTGTACTCAGTGATGGTGCCGGCGTGGTCGTTATCGAGGAACTCGAGCATGCCCGCGCCCGCGGAGCCAATATCTACTGCGAGCTGGCCGGTGCCGGGATGAACTCCGATGCCTACCACATGACTTCACCGTCTCCCGGTGGCGAGGGCGCGGCTGAATGCATGCGCCTGGCTATGGAAGACGGCGGCATCAACGCTGAAGAAGTGGACTACATCAATGCCCATGGTACGTCTACACCGGCGGGTGACGTGGCAGAAACCATGGCAATGAAGCGTGCTTTTGGTGATCATGCGAGCAAGCTGGTCGTGAGTTCAACCAAGTCCATGACCGGACATATGCTGGGTGCCGCCGGCGGGGCCGAAGCGGTATTCACCATCCTGGCGCTGCGCGACCAGGTGGCCCCACCCACCATCAACCTGGACAATCCAGACCCGGAATGTGATCTGGACTATGTGCCCCATACCGCCAGACAAATGGCGATGGACGTGGCATTGTCCAACTCCTTCGGTTTCGGCGGCACCAACGGCACACTGGCATTCCGTCTGCTGAAAGATTGATCCGGGCGCTCGTCAACGGCAAACCCGGGGATCAGATTTCCCTGCTTGACCGGGGTGTGCAGTTTGGTGACGGCCTGTTCGAGACCATAGCGGTTGCCAATCACAAACCCTGCCTATGGAATTATCATGTCCAACGGTTGCAATCCGGCTGTGAACGGTTGGGTATCGCCGCGCCCGACGCCCAGGTGCTCGAACAGGAAGCACTTGACCTGATTGCCCAGCAGCAACGGGCTGTGCTGAAGATCACCGTGACCCGGGGGATCAGTGAGAGAGGCTACAAATATGCTTCGTCTGAAGCGCCAACCCGCATTCTTTCCCTTTTTCCCTGGAATAGCCCTTGTTCGGAAACGCTGAGCATTGCCGTTTCCGACCGGCGCCTCGGACACTACCCCGATCTGGCCGGAATCAAACATCTCAACCGGCTGGAACAGGTGCTCGCACGTGCTGATTGTCCGGAGACTGTGCAGGAAGCCCTGATGCTGGATCAGCAGGGACATGTCATCGAAGGCATCATGAGTAATTTGTTTATTCAGCGGGGACAAAAGCTATTTACGCCATCACTGCGGTATTGTGGTGTAGAAGGCGTGGTGAAACGGCTGATTCTGGAGATGGCTAAAGAACGAAGCATGGCAATCGAAACGGGAGATTTCTCTTTGGAGGAGATACTGCGGGCAGATGCTTTGTACCTCACGAATTCTCTGACCGGCATTCGCTTCGTATCCGGTATCGCAGGATACGATTGGCAACCCGGTACCGGCTTTCATTCCCTCCTCGAAGAAGCCACAGAACAAGTATTTCACTGATGCTCAAGCTCACCGCCAAACTGTTTTTCAAGTCCACGTTGGTTGTATTGCTGCTGGCGGCAGTGGCCGGCGTATTCGCGTGGAACTATTACAAAGAATTTCTGGTTACGCCTCTGGCGATACCCGAACAGGGAATGATTTTGAATATACCTCAGGGCATGTCCTTGCGCGGACTGGCCGGCCAGCTGGAGCAACAGGATATCGTGGAAGACGCACGCCTACTGCGTCTGTACGGCCGTCTCCACCACGAGGCAACCCAGATTAAGGCCGGTGAATACCAGCTGTCGCCCGGCCTCACGCCGATAGCCTTGCTGGATCTGCTGGTGGCGGGTAAAACCGTCAGCCATTCCATCACCCTGGTCGAGGGTTGGAGCTTCCGGCAGATGATGAGCGCCATCCACAACCACCCGCAACTGCGCCATAGCCTGAACGGCTTGAGCGATGAGCAGATCATGGAGCGCCTGGGGCATCCGGGCGAGCATCCCGAAGGGCGTTTCTTTCCGGACACTTATTTGTATCCCAGGGATTTTTCCGATCTGGATTTGATGAAACGGGCATACCAACGCATGCAGGAAACACTGGATGAGGCCTGGTCGCAGCGCCCGGACGACCTGCCGTTGAAAAACAGCTATGAATTGCTGATCCTCGCTTCTATCGTGGAAAAGGAAACCGGTCGGGCAGGGGAGCGGGATCGTATCGCCGGCGTTTTTATCCGGCGCCTGAAAAAAGGCATGAAGCTGCAGACCGATCCCACTGTGATCTATGGCATGGGTGACAGTTACAAAGGCAATATCCGCCGCAAGGATCTGCGCAAGCCAACGCCATACAACAC
>DTXR01000082.1 GCA_012962365.1 Chromatiaceae bacterium
ATTGCCATTTATTACTGCCGTCGCGGCAGCAGAGGATTTGATCTACACCGCCTTTTTCAGCAACAGTGCGGTTGGCGGGTATGACCCTGTGGCCTATTTTACCGACGGCAAACCGGTGAAAGGCAACGATAAAATCAAACTCAAATACAAAGGAGCCACTTGGTACTTCGCCAGCACCGAACACCGCAGGATGTTTCAGATGAATCCCGGAAAATACGCCCCCCAGTACGGTGGTTACTGCGCCTGGGCCATAGCGCACGATGACACCGCAAAGGGCGACCCGCTGCAGTGGACAATCCATAAAAACAAACTGTACCTGAACTATGACCGGAAAACCCGGACAGATTGGGAAGCCGACAAGGATCGCTGGATCAAGGCGGGCAACAGCAACTGGCCCAAGGTCATCCAATGAGAGCCGATACAATGATAAAAAACCGAGTTATTCCCGTACTGAGCTGGCTGCTGACCGCCTGGATCTGCAAGGTATTCCTGTCATCCCTTTTCTACAAGTTTACGGGCCACCCGGACACGCAGCACATATTCAGCACCATCGGCAATTGGCTGCGGGGTTTTCTGGGAGACAGCATGGGCAGCCTATTTTCGCAATACGGTGGCTATCTGGTTGGCAGTTTTGAACTTTTGACCTCGATCGTGCTGCTCCCACCCATCCTGTTCTGGGTGCTGAAGACGTTTTCTCCCGGCATCCGCCTGCCGCGCCGCTCCACCCTGCACTGCATCGGCGGACTGATGGCGACAGCAGTCATGTCGGGCGCCGTGTTCTTCCACCTCGTCTCGCCGCTGGGCGTGGAAGTGCTCCACGAAGGGAAGGGCGACGGTGGTTCACTGTTCTACGCTGCCGTTTCCATACTGGTGTCTGGTATCATTCTGTTCATTCTCAACCGCAGGCATCACCCGAATCCAGACTAGTCCATGAATGAAGAAGCGATATTCCAGCGCCTGCTGGCGTTGGTGGAGCAGTACCATGCGGGACGCAAACAGGGAAAGTTTCTGGACTACCTGGATCCTGACGAACTGGCGGCGGAACTGGATCTGGACAAGGACGCTGCCGGTGACTGGCAGCAACTGTTTCAATGGCTGGGAAAATATCTCCAGCACTCGGTGAAAACCGGCCATCCGGGCTTCCTGAATCGCATGTGGTCCGGCGCCAACCTGCCCTCCATCGCCGGCGAAATCATCACTGCGGTGACCAACACCTCCGCATGCACCTATGAGGGGGCACCGGTCTCTACGCTGATGGAACATTACATGCTCCAAGTCATGCTGGATCTGGCCGGATTCGACGAAGGCGAAGCTCAGATGACCACCGGATCGAGTAACGGCAACATGATCGCCATGCTTGCCGCACGCAACCAGGCCATCGAAACCTGCAAGGAAAAAGGTCTGTTTGGAAACCCTCCCCTGATCGCTTTCGTTTCGGCGGATGCGCATTACTCCCTGGACAAGGCTGCCAATATACTGGGATTGGGGACCGACCACTTGATCAAGGTGCCGGTGGACGAGCACGGACGCATGCGGCCCGAAGCACTGGAGATGCTGCTCCAGCAACATCAGCAACAGGGCAACAGACCCTTCTTTGTCTGCGCCACCCTCGGCACCACGGTTCGTGGCGCCTACGACCCGCTGCCTCCCCTTGTCGCATTGCGGGAAAAATACGACTTCTGGCTGCACGGAGATGGAGCCTGGGGCGGCGTCGCCCTGCTGGACGAGGAATTGCAGAGACATTTTCTGCCTGGTATCGAGCAACTGGATTCCTTTACCTGGGACTTCCACAAAATGGTGGGCACCAACCTGATGTGCAATCTCCTGCTGTTTAACCACCACCGAGGTACTCTGCGCTGTGTGTGCAGCGCGGGAGAGCACAGCTACCTGTTTCGCGAAGAAGACAAGAATGCCGAGCTGGATACCGGCACAGCCTCCCTGCAATGCGGTCGCCGGGTGGACAGTCTGAAGTGGTTTCTGGACTGGAAGTATTTCGGCAGAGAAGGCTTGGCCCAACGGGTGAGGCACTATCTTTCCCTGAGTGAATATGCGGAGCAGACAGTCAACAGCATACCGGAGCTGGACATGACCGTGCCTCGCGAGTCATTCAACATCTGTTTTCATTTCCGGACGCCGGAAGACATTTCCGGCAATGAATTCAACCTGGAACTGCGTAACCGCCTGTTCAAGCAAGGCATCAGTCTGGTCGGCATCGCCTATATCGACGAGCGGCTCACACTGAGACTGCTTTTCACTCACCCGGACTACACCCGCAAAGAAGTGGACCATTTTTTCGATACGCTGGTGGCTACCGGCAAAGAGTTGTTGGATGAACACCTGCAAGGCTGAAACACACACCGCAATCGATTTGCCGGAAGACCTGCTGGCATTGTTGCCGGAATTCACGGCCAGCCTCACTGATGAAGCCCGCCTGCTGTCTCTCGCCGCAAGATTCAGGCCGGAACATAACTTTCCCTATGCGCCACACTGTTATTCCCGGAGCATCCTGCTGCGCGACGACAGCGGCGCCGAGATCATGGTAGCCCGCTGGGATCAGGGTGCCACGACCCCTATCCACGGCCACCCACAGTTTGCCTTCGTGTACGTGCTGAACGGCCAGTTGCAGATGGAACAGTACCAGGAAACCGACCAGGGCCTGGTGCTGACGGACACCCTTGTCAAAAGCAAGGGGCAGCACGTCTATGCCGCCGGTATTGCCGGCCATTACGACAATGCCATCCATCGCGTCACCGCTTTGTCGCCCAGTCTCAGCCTTCATGTGTATTCCGATGATGCCCTGAAAGGAAAAGCATTCAGCTGACATGCTGCGTGTCCGCCTGGTCTTCTGGTACATGCTGTGGTGCGTGCGCATAGGCGCCCGGCCCTGGCGCTATTTCCAGTTGAACGCTCCCTGGTTCAACAGCAACAAACAGTTGTTTTCAAAACTGGATACGGACGCGCTGATCCCGGATGAATGGCGGCTGCATCAGGAACCACTGAACACCCGAAGCGCCCCGAAAACCTGGCCCGTGTTTCTCAAACCCGAATGGGGTCAGAACGCCTGCGGGATCATGGTTGCCATGGATCAATCCGATTTCGACAATGCCCGGCGCGACATTCTCAGCGGTCGTATTCCTTACCTGTTTCAGGAAGCTGCCAAAGGAAAGCGTGAATTTGAAATATTCTATATACGCAGGAACTCATCCGGCCCTGACGCTGGCGTGCTTTCGGTGACCGAGACCCTGAACAGCAACACCTGGCCGGTCAACAGCATTCTCAACCCGGATACCTGCCACAAAGCGCTCGGCGAACTGGCACCAGACAGGAAACAGAAACTATGGAAACAGATGCGCAAACTGCCCGCTTTTCGTATCGCCCGCGTCGGTCTGCGTGCAGACAGTCTTGACGCTGTGCTGGCCGGACAATTCCAGATCATCGAGATCAACCTGTTTGTTCCCATGCCCCTGTGCTTGCTGGATGACAACATCCCTCTGAAGGAACGTCGTCAATTCATCCGTTCGTCCATGTTGGAATTGGCCCGCCTGACAAAATCCGTACCCCTGTCACAACCGCGCAAGAACATCTTCTGGCCAATGCTGTTCCTCAACTACAGAATGCACGCATGAAATTTCTGAAAAGAACCCTGTATGCCTGGATAGACCGCCTGTTTCTCCACGGCTGCACCAGCTACAACCCCCTGGAAGTTCGTAAAAGCTGCCGCTCCAAGGCCCAGGCGCGGGCAGTCTTTGCCGCCAACGGCATCCCCTATGCCCGGGGAGAAATCTTCTTCAATCCCTTGAGGGCTCATCGCTTCGCACGACGGTACGGCTTTCCCCTCGTGACCAAACCCAACGTATCCGGCTTCTCGCGGGGCAGCCACTTTCCCATCAACAATTTTCGTGAGCTGTGGAAAGCCGCCCTGATGGTGAAAATATGGTGGCCCATGTCCGTGGTCGAGGAATACTTGCAGGGGAAGAATTACCGGGTATTGACAGGCAACGGCGAGATCATCTCGGTGATCCGGCGCTATCCGCCTTTCGTCATTGGCGATGGAACATCCAGCATCGACACACTCATCGACCTGGAAAACAGGGTGCGCGAAGAAATGGGTCTGTATCCGGTGATTCACCCCATTCCGAAAAATCGCCACATCCGGCGCTATTTGAAACGGCAGGATCTCAACCTCGAATCCATACCGGAAAAAGATCAGGAAGTCATCCTGTTCAATCGCATTTCCCTGGCGCCCGGCGGCGTGGTTGAAACCATCGCCATCGACGAGCTGCCCACGGTCAATCGAACACTCTTCCTGAAAATACTCGATCTCTTCAATGCCAATATTCTGGGCATCGACGTGATCATGGAAGACGGCATCGAGATCCCCTGGAACGAGCAGAAATGTATTTTCCTGGAAGTGAATTCTCGTCCCTTCACCGCCATGCATGATGTGCCCCGTTACGGAAAGGCTGAAGACCTGAGCCCACATTTCCGGCGCCTGGATGCCCTGGAAATCGATGAACGGGACGTTTTCTGATGGCCGACGAGCTGCCACGCGCCAGCCGCCTTTTCTACCGTTTTCTCGGGCTGCATTCCTTTCTCATCGGTCTGTTTCCTTTTTTCATTCCGGTCTTCCTGTGGCGTCTGGGGTACGATCTGACCGAAATCAGCAGCTTCATTGCCATTACCGGCCTGGGGTTCGTGGTGACGCTGTGGGTATGGGATCGCGTACACAAGACCCTGCCGCTCAACTTCATCATCGCCGCATCCTTCCTCATCGAAATCACCCTGCTCGCAATCGTGTTCCTGGATGAGCAACCGGGGTTCCTGTTTTTCTTCGCCCTGGTCAACGGCGCCTACAACTGCTTCTTCTGGATCACGCAACGCGCGCTGTTCTTCGAAACCCTGGACGAAACCAACACAGGCAGGAAATTTGGCAATTTTCAGGTCGTGGTGGTGGTCATCATCAAGCTGGGCGTGCTGTTTGGCGGACTGCTGCTGGATAAGGCGGGCTATCTTTCTGTATTCCTGATCTCGGTTCTCATCGGGCTGGCAGGCATGGCATCTTTCTTCCTGCTTTCCAGCCCCATGAAACTGCCTTCCAGCCTCAGGGCAGACGCACCGCTAGGCTTTGGGGAGCTGCTTCGCTTCCGGGACACACACGGATCACGCCCCGTGTTTCTGCTGGACGGCCCGCTCCTCTTTCTGGAAAGCTATTTCTGGATGATCTCCCTGTTCCTTCTGGCTCACGAAAGTTTCTGGAAGCTCGGCGCCCTGGTAATCCTGCTCGGCCTGAGCTTCAGTGCCCTATTCTTCCTGATCAAGAACCGTATCGATCGAATGCCAGGCCAGCGAATCTATGCGTTCGCCGTGGCTGGCTATTGTCTGTCCTGGCTCATGAGAGCCGCAGTAGGTGATCATCTCAGCCTGGGATGGCTATTCACTACACTGGTTCTGATCACTTTCTGCACATCTTTTTTTCGACTGGCATTCAACAAGCGCTTCTTCGATCTGGCGCAACACACATCGGCACACCGCTACCTGTTCCTGAAGAGCTATTACTCGCAGACGGCCATTGCGCTGGGCTTCGGCCTCGCTGCTGCGCTGCTTCACACTCATGGCAGCATGGGCACAGAAGCATTGCAGATCAGCTTTGTCATGGCAGCCTGCGTTACCCCCCTTTATTTCCTCTATCGTCAGCCCCGGGCATGAAGCCATCCTTTTCTCCATCACCGGCAGCCTCATTCCTGGCCTGATTTCTCAAGAGCTTCTCCCGGATTTTTTCCTTGATCTTTCTGTCAGCCACTTCCAGCTTCTCCCTCACGCCCAGTTGCGCCGCCTGCTTGAGCACAGCAGCACTGGAGTGTTCCTTGAGTTTGTTGCCAAGAAAGGAAAAAACCGCTTTGGGAAGCACGAAAACCACCAGTAACACCAATAACACCACAACCAGTGGCAATGCGGCTACGGTGGCAAGAATCTGTTCTGCACCGCTGAGATCACTCCAGTGGTATTTGAGACGCCTTTTCACCAAATAGGCCCGCACCCGCAGATATCGCAACAGGCGCTGCAGCCGCTGAAAACGCAGATGGGCGCTGAACATCAGGAAACGGCTGGTCACCTTGATCACCAGGCGTTTCAGGCCCAGCAAGAGCAGAAAGGGGAGTTTCTTGAGCAAGATCAACAGGCCTTTCAAGGTGGCCATCTTCTTCAGCCACAACAACATCGCCAACAAACCCACGATCATGGCATCCCAGTAATAAATACCTGCCGCGGTGGCAACGACGACCGAAGCTGTCGCAGCCACGATCAGGAGCTTTCTGTTTACACCAGAACCCTTCAAGCTTCCTCCAGCAATCCACCATGCGTGATCATTTCAAAATGCGGGCATTCAGGGGATGGATTCACCTTGCAAAATCATTTCCCAAATGCCACAGTCGGTAGAACAGAATATAGTCGGTAGAACAGAATAAAGTCGGCCAGCATCGCTGGCAACTACAGGCACCGACCATACCGGGGAGATTACAATGACCAAACTCGCGGAATTACTCAAGCATCTGGGCAGCGAAGCAGAACTGGCTGCCAGCTATGAAAAAGACCCGAAAAAAGTCATGCAAGATGCAGGATTGTCCCGACAGGAAATGGAATTGCTGGAGAAAGGCGACTTGAAACTGCTGGAAGAGGCCACCGGCCTGGGCAATTTGAAAAAGATAAACATCATCATAAAGGCCTACGACGAATAGACACAGTAAAGACAGAGATGTCGGCAAGTCTGATTCATGAAAAAGCTGTTACAAGCAACGATCCCACTGCTGTTACTCCTCGTCACGTGTGAACCCGTGTGCGCCCAAGCACTGGAAGACATACTGTCGAAGGCAGATCCATTCAGCACCATTCCAACGAAAGAACTGACGACGCTGGTAAAACAGCTTGAGCCTCTGGAGAAGAATGCATCACCGCAACAGCAATTGACCATTGACCTCTTGAAGATGCGTTATCTGGCCATTACGGGCGATTTATCTCCAGCACTTGAACTGGTCGGGAAATTTGACTCGCCGTCCGTACCCCCCGAGTTTCGCATACGCGCCTATACCATAGCGATCCCCATTTATCACATGCAGGGAAACTATATCCTCTCTTTCCATACGCTCAACAAGATTCAGCAACTTTTGCCTTGGACAGAAAACAAAAATCTGAAATATCTGGCGATAAGCCTCGCTCCCGAGCTGTACACGGATGCCGGCAACCTGGACACCGCGCTGGAGTATGCCATCAAATCCATCGCTGCGGCAAAAGAAACCAATGACCCCATTAATATGTGTACGGCATACGATGCCTATTCGGGCATTCAATTCAAACGCGGTGACGTGGAAGCGGCTGTCATCGGCTTCAACAAGATGCTCAACCACTGCGATGAACAGTCAGCAACCCTGTTTTCCGGTACGGCATATGGCGGCCTTGCTCTCGTATTTCAGGCACAGGAACGCCATCAGGAGGCCATTGCGCACTACGCGACGGCTCTCGATCTGCATCGCGAAGCAAATTATCATTTTGGCATCGCTTTCAGCTTGCTCGGGCTGGCACAAAGCCATTTTGCCTTGGGCAACACGCAAATAGCCCAAACTTATCTGGAAGACGCTTTGTCAGTTCTCGAATCTGACGGCGTTATGGAACTGCTGGTCGACGCTTATGACCTTCAAGGCCAGATGGCGGAAAGAAAAGGCCATTTCAAGGAAGCGCTGACTTCATTCAACGAGAAATGGGCAACTGAAAAAAAAGTCATGGACAACAGAAAGGCGATCCGTATAGCCCAATTGCAGGTCGCTTTCGAAGTCAAGAACAAGGAACGGCGCATTGCGCTGCTGCAAAAAGAAAATGGGCTGCTCGCCCTGCAGAAACAATCCACTCTGCTCCATTCCTGGCTGATGATTCTCGGCCTGACCGTGCTGGTTCTGGCCGCTGCGCTGTTGTGGAGGAAAGCACGGCAGGAAAGCCGCCATTTCAAGCATTTGTCACGAATAGACCCGCTTACCGGCTTATACAACCACGCCTATTGCTATTCTCTTGCCGAGAAAATGTTTCATGAGTGCCACAGAAATAACCGGCCTTTCGTGGCCATCGTGGCAGACATCGACTGGTTCAAACGGGTCAACGACACTTACGGCCATGCAGCAGGCGACAAAGTGTTGCAGGCGATCGCCAAGGTACTGCAACAGCACATGGGCAGCAAAGGCATTGCCGGCCGAACAGGAGGAGAAGAATTCAGCTGTTTCCTGGCGAACATGGACATTGAAGAAGCACTCAGGATCGTCAGAAACTGCCGTGACGCTATTCAGCCCGTTATGGACTATGGGAAGGAGATCGAAGTTACGCTCAGTTATGGCATCGCTGTCAGCCATGGAGAACATAATATGCTGGATCTTCTGGTACGCGAGGCAGATGAAGCACTCTACGAAGCAAAGAACAAGGGGAGGAACCAAATCATCTACCATGCTAGTACAGCCTTCAGGAAAAAGGCCTGAGATGCCTGCCGGATCACTGGTAGTCGTGGGAAGCGGCATTCAACTGGGGCGTCATATCTCCGAGCGCAGCACCAGCGAAATCAAATATGCAGACAAGGTTTTCTGCATGGCCGATGCGTTTACTTATCGCTGGGTAGAAGGGATTCGACCCGATCTGCAACCTCTGCACATCTATTATGGCGATGACAAGGACAGACGCCAGACTTACCGGGAAATGGAAGCCGTAATCGTTGCCCCCGTACAAGAAGGACAAAACGTATGCGCGGTATTTTACGGCCACCCGGGTGTATTTGCCGATGTACCCCATGCCGCCATCCGGAGGTTACGCACCCTGGGTTACAGAGCACGCATGGAGCCAGGTATTTCCGCTGAGGACTGTCTCATCGCCGACTTGGGGCTGGATCCCGGAAAACATGGCTGCATCTCCATGGAGGCCACCCAGTTTCTTGTTTATGAACGACAGATCGACCCCACTGCCATGCTCATTCTGTGGCAGATCGGATTGACCGGCGACCTGAGTTGCACCCGTTTTGACACCATCCCATGCAAATTGCGGGCACTGGTGGACAAGCTCTGCCGCTGGTACGCCCCGGAGCAAGAAGTCATCGTATACGAAGCGCCGGTATTGGCCATTCACAAACACAGGGAGGACAGACTTCCGCTGAAAGCGCTTCCACAGGCTTTGTTGAGCCAGTCATCGACATTGATCATCCCCCCAACCAGACCCCTGAGCGCGGATAGACGTGCTATACAGGCTCTGGGATATGCCCTGTCGGATCTGGGCTAGCCTCGATGTTGATAGCTACTATCGGGATACAAAGGCCTTAGCTCAGACTGATCTTTCCCTTGTTTTTCCCGCTTTCCATCGCGTCGCAGATCCTTCATGCCTGCCTCGATTTTTGCGCCGTTCCAGTCAATCGCGTTGCCCGCATACAGATTACGGCTGAGTTTCAGCAACTCATCAGATAGGGGCGAACCCACTTTTTCCGCCATGGCTTCAAGGCTTCTGGGCGTCTGATCCGGCCACAAGCCTGGCGCCAGCGTCAGCAAGGCCGACCGAACCGCCACTGCCTCATTCGATTGTACCGCCTGATGCAGTTGCTTCCAGGCCGTATTCATATCCAGGGCTGGCTCGGGGCGCTCTTTCGGCAACGGCACTGCCTGCCCTTTATTTCTGCTTCGATACAGCAGTACAAGCGTGAACAGCAGCAAGGTACCCAGCACAAGATTGCCCACAATCAACCACATATGAATGGAATTACCAGCTGCCCCCTCGATGGCAGGCATCTGGGAAGGCTTCATTTTGCCATTCGATTTTTGCGCTTCATCCATCTGTAAAGCCGGTGTTCGAGATACCGGCTTGTCAGCAGTCGGAGCAGACAAGGTCTGGGTCTGGGCCACGCCCCTCACCTGCAGTTGCCTGGGGGACAGTCGGGCCGTCTCCTCTTTTCCGCTAAGACTGTTCCACCACTTCAGTTCCACGGCTGGCACCTGATAGTTGCCCGGGTGAGTGGGAATGATCGCAAACTTACGCGAACTGGTGCTGAGTACACCTTCATCCGTCGCCTGCTCCTTGTTCACGGCATCATCCGGATAAATCCTCAATCCCTGGACTTCCGGCATCATCAGTTCCGGCAACTGCCCAAGGGTGACGCCATCGGCGATGATGGCGAGGGTACGGGTCACCGGCTCACCTGTCTTGAGCTTATCCGGCTCATCAGACCAGCTTTCCTCCAGTCTCAGATCCTTGGCCACCAGCCAGTGCCTGCCATGGAAGTCTGTGGGCGCAGGGCGCACATCCAGCACCACCGTCTTGCTGCGCACCACCTTGTTGCGATAGCTGCGGGTGGAAAAAAAGTCGTCGAAAAAGGGATCGTTGAAGCTGCCAAACGGAGACCGCTGCTGCTTTTTTCCCGCAGGAATTCGCAGATTGAGGCTCAGGGGATCCATTTTCAGTTCCCCACTCTTTTGCG
>DTXR01000083.1 GCA_012962365.1 Chromatiaceae bacterium
AAGGCCGGAATCTATGTGGTTGATTCTACTGGATCCCGGCATTCGCCGGGATGACGAAAATGGAGTTAATCAGAGCTTCCTTAATAACCGGTGCCGGGTAGACCGGAAATTGCACCTGAATTCGGAACTTAAATGTAGCGCGGATCATTGAATCCCCTATTCCGTGTGAATGCTTTGCCGGTACTCAACGACTCAGCATTTTCTGGGAAGATGCAGCACAATAGATTCTCTCTTGGGCGTTGTTTTTGTGTTTACTGGTCTTCCGGCAGCTATGCAGATCAGTGACCGGGGTGATTTCCACCGCATCTGCAGTAAAGCGGGCGCGGTATTGGTAGGCTGGCTGCTTGCTGCCCTGTTCGGTGTGTTTGAAAGGGGAAAACTGCATGCTGGTCTGGATACAGCGCTTCTCTCTTGTTTCTATTCCGGCCGAACTGAGAATTCCCGCTACAACCTGCCCTTTGATCTGGCATTGTTGCTGGCTTTCCGTCGCAACGAATGAGAGTTCACCCTGACCGGCGGCGTTGAAGGTGAGCATGACCAATAAGTAGGCGGTATTCATAAGTTGGCTCCAATAAGTTCATTATCCAGCCAGTTCAGCCACTGACCGGCCTGTTGTCGGGTGTCACTGAAGTTGCGTGCCTGTCGGAAGGCATCGCGGGCAATCTTTGTTTCATTCAAATGTGCCGAGGCAATCCCCAGTATCATGTAGGCCTGTTCCGGGTCAGACAGCTTCCCCTTGGCAAGCGCCGTTTGTACAGCGGCTTTGGAGGCCAGCCAGTTTTCCTGGGCCTGGTATAGCCTGGCCAATTGTAACCACAAGTCGCTATTGCCGGAGCGCCTGGCGGCTTCTTCAAGGGCTGTGCTGGATTTCTTTAGATCCCGGGCTTGATACCAGCTTTGGGAGAGCAGGGACCAATGCCGGGTATTATCGGCGATCTGCCCCGATCGCAGCAGTTCGTCCAGGAATAGCGCAGCCTTAAAGGGCATGTCATGCTGCAGATAGAGCGAGGTCAGCATCATCTTTTCCTGTTCAGTTTTCAGCAGCTTCTGGTGGTATGCGGCTTCAAGAGCAGCGATCGCTTTTTCCGGTTGGTTGTTCAGTTGATGTACGGAAGCAAGCTGCAGCCAATAGTCCGCGTCTTTCGGGTGCTTATGCAGCAGCTTCTGAAGATGTGAAAGGCAGTGGCCATACTGTTTCAGCTGATAGTGAACGGCCACCGCGAGCTGATGCCAATGGTCGGGTGGCGTAGGATTTTTTTGCAACGCTTTCTTCAGCGGTTGCGCTGCTTTGGTATACATCGCCTGCGTGGCGTAAATTTGCGCCAGCAGCAGATAGAGCTCTGCCGGGGGATCGGGGCTTTCTTCAATCCAGTGTTCCAAAAGGCTGATGGCCTGATCATATTGCTTGCGCGTAATCAGATTGCCGGCGAGTTCCATGGCGGTTTGAACTGCCAGTTCTATAGGCAGTGCATGGGTGTCCAGAGCTTTTCCCAGAGCGGCAGCAGCTGCTTTCGGGCGTCCGGCCAATTGCAGGACGGAACCACGGGTGCGCCATATCAGTGCCTTTTCATATTGGCTGGTGGTCGCATGCCTGATGGCCTGATCCAGTGATTTCAAGGCGGCTTTGTGGTTGTTTTGTTCCAAAGCGGTGTAGGCGCGATTGAGCTGGTTCCATGTTTCCTGGCTTACCGGCGGCAAACGATCGGCCAGGCCGGGCAGGGTGACCAGCAGTAACGCGATCAGCATCCATAGTTTCATGGGCGTCGCTCCTCCAGTTTAAAGTTGAGCGTTTGAATGCCCTGTTGTGTGACTGCCTTTCCATTGATCTTTTTCGGACGGAAACGCCATTTCTTTATAGCCCGGGTGGCCGCACGATTGAATATGCGCCGGGGGTTTGCATCGATAACCCGGACATTGGAAACCGTGCCGTCCGGGTTGATGGTAAAGCCAACTTTTACCCAGCCCTCAATTCCCTCCATGGCTGCTCTTGAGGGGTAACGCGGTTCGATTCGAACCAGCGGCACCAGGGCCTGGTCAAAGCCGGGTCGGATGTTGACTTGTTGCGCCATGGGGGACACAACAGGTGCGGGTTTTGGCGTCAGTGTCGGCAGTTGGCTAAGGTAGGTGAAGTTACTGGGTGCGCGGGAGAGCGCTAACTTTGGCAGTCTGGGGGTTGTCGGGATGATCTTTTCAGGTGGCTGCAGCGCTCTTGTCGGTATGTCCGGCAGTGGAGGCTGCGGTGGGGCTGCATCTGGAGGTGTTGGCTCTGATTGCTTTTGCGCGGCCATGTGGACAAACCGTACGGCCTGCCACGCCGGTGGCTTTTGATGTTGGGGAAGTGGGCGGTTTACCAGGCTATGCATCAACATGAAAATGAATGCAGCCAGAGGAATTGCAACAGCCAGCGGCGGGAAAAGGCGAAAGATGATCATTAAGGTTGTTTGCTCCTCAGAGGCTTTCCGCTGCAGCTTTCCTACTCCTTGGGTTGGCTTGTTGTGGCCAGGGAAAGTGCTTCGATGCCGCTCAGGCGGAGTTGATCCATAACCTGAACCAGGATGCCGGTGTCGGTGGCGATGTCTGCCGTAATGAGGGCGCTTTCCGGTCGTGTCCCGCTCCGCCTTTGCAGTGCAGCCCGCAATCCTGTCAGGCTGGCCGGCTTGCCGTCCAGGGTAATGGCGCCATCCGGGCCAATGGCCACGGACAACGATTGGTTATCCATGGGTTTGGATGTGACGGCAGAGGGACGTTCCACCTCAATACCAAGGCTTTTTGTAAAACTGGTTGTAACAATAAAGAAGATCAGCAAGATAAATATGATATCCAGCATGGGGGTGAGGCTGATTTCTGCCTCTTCTTCTTCCAGCTCATTGGGCAGGAGTGAGTTATTCATTGTTTCAGCTCTTTACGCAGATTGGCTATTGCAGGGCGAATGCGGCTTTTGATGATGCCGTAGCCTGCCAGTCCACTGATCGCAGTGATCATGCCTGCTAGTGTGGGCAGGGTGGCGCGGGCAATTCCTTCTGCCATGAATTCCGGTGAACCATTGATCGCTACTTGATCGAAAATCAATACCATGCCGCTCACTGTTCCGAACAGGCCCAGCATGGGCAGGGTGCCGATGAGTCCGGCGATCACCGGCAGGGTGGATTCGAGACGCTGCCTGTTTTCTGAGATGAGTTGTTGGCGTATCCACCCGGAGCGGCGGGATTGGGGGTCTATTCTGCTGTGCCAGTCCACAAGGCTCTGACGGGTGAAATGCCGTTGCAGTGCCCACAGCAGCCAGGCGCGCTCCAGCAGCAGTATCCACAATACCAGTGCCACTGCCATGATAATGGCGACGACGATGCCCCCGGAATCGACCAGAGAGCGCAACGGTTGTAACAGACTAAGGCTTGTCATTGCCGTGCTGTCTCCAGGTGGCGTACCAGGAGTCCGGCGCTTTGTTGGTAAAGCACCTGCACCAGGCCTTTTGTCTTGGCCGACAACAGGCTGTGCAGGAACAACAGAGGTATGGCAGTACCCAAACCCAGCAGGGTGGTCATCAAGGCCTCTGAAATGCCATTGGCCATCAGGCGCGGATCGCCTGTGCCAAAGTGGCTGATCGTCTGGAAAGTGGTGATCATGCCGGTAACCGTACCCAACAGTCCGAGCATGGGAGTGACTGCGGCCAGCAGTTTGATCAGCCCGCGACCGCGATCGAGGCGCGGAACCTCCTCCAGTACGGCTTCCTGCAGTCGTGTCTTGACCAGTTCATCATCTGCCGAATTTTCTTTTGCACTGCTGAGCAGTATTCGTCCCAGGGGGTTGTTGCGCCTGGGTTGATCCAGCTTGCCAAGCTGACGGCGGATACTCAGGCCCGTCCAGCCAAGGATTAAGAGCCTTGTCAGGGCAATAACGAGACCGGTCAACCCCAGCGCAAGGATGATGTAGCCGATATAGCCGCCCTGTTGGATGCGTTCCCTGGGGGATGGTGTTTTACCTAACAGGTTCAATGCCTTGTGGCTTGGATCGATGGTGACGGGCAGAATGTCGCCACTGCCTCGGGAAAAGGCTTTTGCCTGAGATAGCGCCTGACGGGAAGGTTGGCGTTCAGGCAAATAGATTTCTTTCCGGACACGCTGCCATTGCAGGTAGGCATTTGCCGTGAAGGTCGCGAACGGGCCAATATGAATCAATGTTCCCGTTTTGCGGTTGCCAGTACGGTCGATATATGCGCCTTGCCGCCGAATGATCCGGCCGCTGTCACTCAGGGATTGCAGGTAGGCCAACCACAGTGTTTCCAGGGCTGCAGCGGATGGCAGGCTTTTTCCCGAGAGCAGTTGCCGGAGCCGTTCACCGGTTTGTGGGTGCATGCTTGTGAGCGCGCTGGATTCAGTCTTGTCTGCCAGTGTAGCGGCATGGCGGCGGATCACATCGGCCGCAAGCAGCAGTTCTCCTGCCTGTGCCTGTCTGGTCTGTTGCAGTTCGGACAGCAGCTTTCGGTTGGCTTGTTCCTGCGCCAGCAGAGACTGATTGACAGTCTCCAGTTCGGTCAGGCGCTGACGGGACTGCTGCAGTAACCGCTTCTGCTCATCATGTGCGGCAATGAAATGTGCTTCCCGCTGTTGGATCAGTTTGCGGTGTTGTTGTTGCTGCTGATGGATGGATTGGATCAGGTTTTCCAGAGTTGCCGCTTCTGAAGGCCCGTAGATAAGCAGCAGCATGATCGCCAGCGCAAATCTCATGAGCAGCATGCCTCCATTCGGGAGCTAATGGGCAGAGTAACAAACGCGGGTGCGGTTTTTGTGTTTGCCTGACGAATGGCTTCTGCAAGCAGTC
Organism: Chromatiaceae bacterium; assembly: GCA_012962365.1. Lineage (GTDB taxonomy): Bacteria > Pseudomonadota > Gammaproteobacteria > Chromatiales > Chromatiaceae > Thiolapillus. The sequence goes on from DTXR01000083.1 coordinate 4,819, forward strand.
CGGTTGCTGACTCATCGAGCATTTGCCAGTTTTTCCTGTGGTTGTCCCACCAGGCTGACTTGCTGCCATCCAGGCTCTGATAGTAGAGCGCAATACGGCCGAGGCGCAGAAAGTTGACGGTCTGGCTGCCGGGTTCGTCGCTGAGAGGCGCCTGCCAGCCAACGAGCTCGTTGCCATAGCCGTATTCCTTTTCATAAACCTGCAGAAGATGATCGAGGTGTTGATTCAGGGGTTTACCGGCATCGCCGAGGTCGCCCTTCAATTCTTTGAGCTGTTGTTGGCGCATGGGCTTTTGAAAGGGCAGGTCATTGTCCACCAATTGTTCCAGGGCGGTGAACATTTGTTGCAGCATGGGGGCGATTTCCCCACGGCTCACATTGATTTGCTCCAATTCTGACTGGAGCAGGGCGATCTTCTCATTGTCTTGTTGCACACGGGCCTCAAGTTGGCTGTTGTGTGCTTCCAGGCCCTGGATGCGGGCCTGCAGATTGCGGTACTCCAGTAACATTTTTCGGGTGTTGTCATCGAGCTGCTCAATCTTCTGCTGAGACTTTTTTGCCATTCTCTGACCCTGAACAGAGAGCTTCAGAGCCTCGTCCACGGGGGATGCAAAGGAAGTCGATGTGGTCAGAATGAAAGCCAGGGCTACCGAAGCGGCAACCCTGGATCCTGCGCACGTTGAGTGCAACAATTGCTTAGACATGCTCATTCAGCGCTAAAAGTCTGCTTCGAGCTTGACAATAACGTGGCGACCGGCAGAAGGGAGGCTGCTGCTAGCCACCTGGTAGGCTTTGTCGCCAAGGTTCTTCAGATCCGCAGTTACTCTGTATTGCCCCTGGCTTCCGAAATTTGCACCAAGCGACAGGTTTAGGGTGCCCCAACCGGGAGTTGTTTCGGTAACAGGGCCGGAGCGGCTCTGATAGGTTTCATCAGCGCTACTTGCGCCACGGACGTAGAGATCCATCCAGCCGTTTATGTTGTTGGTGAAACCGCGGTTGTAGCGTAAGCCGACACGACCGAAGAGATCCGGGTCGCCGGTATTGTCTGTTTCAAAATCATCATGTTTGAAAGTGCGATCTATCCAGGTCATGTTGATATAGGGATTCCAGCCCGCTGCCGTGGTATAGCTCAGCAACAGTTCCAGGCCAAGGGTCTCCGCGCTGTTTATGTTGTTATAGAAGAAACCCGTTCCAGGGAGACAGTGGATGCCATCACAGGAACTGGTTGTGATGTAGTCATCCGACGTGTTGAAGAACAGAGAGGCATCCACTGTGAGCGCACCCCGTCCGGAACGGAAGCCAATCTCGAAATTGTCGGATGTCTCCGGTTCCAGGTCAGTGTTGGGGAAAGTTGGAAAACTGGAACCGTGCACTGTGCCGATGAATAACTGTTGCAGGCTTGGGTGACGGTAGCCCTGGCCATAATTGGCTCGTAACGTTATGGCATCCCAACCGGTATACATGAGGGCGATGCTGCCTACGGTGTGGCTGTCATCACTGCTGTTCGGTGTCAGGCCAGGATCAGTTGTGGCGCTCAGCTCTGAATCCACGTGGGTATAGCGCAGACCAAAGGTGGCCAACCAGTCATCATTCAGTGTCCACGCATCCTGGGCGTACAGGGCCAGGGTCTGCATATCGGCCTTGTCCCGGTAGTGCGCTTCGCCGTTGCCAATTACGGGCGGAGCTGCTGGATTCTCTATCGCCACCCGGAAATCATTCGCTACCAGTTCATCGTCCAGGTAATCTATTCCGGTGATGATCTGGTGCGCCTGGTGAATAGCCCAATTCAGCGTGAGGGTGCCGCCGGTGGTGGACTGGTCGTTATCGGTTTGGAGTCTCAGTTGGGCCAGGTGTCCCGGGTAAAAGGAGAAGTCCATGTCGTTGTGGAATTCCTTGAAAGTCGTCTGATAGTAGAGATCCGCGTGAAGCTTGGAAATAATCCCGCTGTTTGTCCTCAGATCATAAAACAGCGAGCTTTTATTGGAACTCCATTCGGGAAGGTCAAGTTGGAAGTAGGGCATCATGGGTGAAATGACGCCTTCCGGAGTCGCTGCCTCGATGTCCCTGTCCACGTTGTCATAGGAAAAGCCCAGCCGGTGATTATCGTGCTGGTACCCGAGGTAGATCTGCCCTTCTCTGGAAGACCAGGAGGACCCTTCCAGGGTACCATCCGGGGTCTCCAGGTCGCCGTGATCCTGGTCTGTGTAGGAAGCACGGTATTCGAAGCCGGAATCGACGGAACCTGCGACGGCGGCGGTCGCGTCGTAGCCATCGTCGCTGCTGTTGTAGAGCGCGCTCAGATTTACCTCAAGCGGCTTTTTTCCACCTCTCCTGGTGATAATGTTGACCACGCCGCCTATCGCTTCAGAGCCGTAGAGTACCGAAGCCGGTCCCTTGATTACTTCGATGCGCTCGATATTGGCGGGACTCATCAATATCGGCGCGCCGTCCATGGACTTGTTCTCAGATACTTTCTGCCCATCTATCAGCAGCAGGGTTCGTGCGCCCCGTTCGCCCCGGATCTGGATTCGGGGCGCGCCTCTCGCAGACAGATCAGTAACCTGAACGCCCGGTACATCCACCAGCATGTCCGCTACGGAGGAGTAGGTCATTTTCCTGATACTGTCCTGGTTCAGGACAGTGATACTAACCGGCTCCTCCAGCAGCACCTGTTCGCTGCGCGTACCAGTTATTGTCATCTCATCCATGTAGGATGAAGATTCTTCTGCGTTACAGGCTGAGGCCACCAGAAGAGAAAGGAGTGATATTGCGAATTTGCTCGTATGTCGGGTTAGCGGATGTGCCATGGTAATACTCCCAATTGTATTTTCAGGAGAATATACCTTAAACAATAAGGCAAATACAAATCATTCTCAGTTATTATTAAATAATTGGTTGGCCGATACACTGTATAGCGCGGGTCAAGCATGGTTTCATGCACTGCAGCACTTTTCGGTTCAGGTTTTGAAACATTCAACCGGCGGGTAAGCTGCTTCGCAGGAACTATTCAGCCGGCAACTGTCTATATCGTCCTCAGCCACCCCGAGCGCATCCGTGGCAAGGCGCCGCGCCACCGGCAGGGTAATTCCCTGTCAAGGTGCG
>DTXR01000084.1 GCA_012962365.1 Chromatiaceae bacterium
CCTCACGTCATCATGCGCTTCTTCACCGTACCCCGTGTGCGTGATGCCCGCGCATCTGCCGGTTGGGCTCTGGTCTTCATCGCCCTGCTGTACACTGTGGCTCCTGCCGTTGGCGCCATGGCACGCATGAACCTCATGGATACCATCCAGCCTGCCCCGGGCGAGAGCATCTCCTATGCTGAGCGCCCCCAGTGGTTCAAGAACTGGGAAAAGACCGGTCTGCTGAAGTACGAAGACAAGAACGGCGACGGCAAGATCCAATACGTTGCCGACAAGGCCCAGAACGAAATGGTCAAAGTCGACCGTGACATCATGGTACTGGCCAACCCCGAAATCGCCAAGCTGCCCGACTGGGTGGTTGCACTGGTGGTCGCTGGCGGTCTTGCAGCAGCCCTCTCCACAGCGGCGGGACTGTTGTTGGCGATCGCATCATCCATTTCCCACGATTTGTTGAAAGGCGTGTTCGCACCCAATATTTCAGAGAAATCGGAGCTGGTGGCCAGTCGTATCGCCATGGCCGGCGCCATCGCCGCCGCGGGTTATCTGGGATTGCATCCACCGGATTTCGCGGCCGGCACCGTGGCCCTGGCCTTCGGTCTGGCGGCATCCTCCATCTTCCCTGCACTGATGATGGGCATCTTTTCCAAGAAGATGAACAAGCAGGGCGCAATGGCTGGCATGCTGGTGGGGATCGGCATCACCCTGTTCTATGTATTCCAGCACAAAGGCATCTTCTTTATTGCTGACTGGAAATACCTGCAGAGCTGGGGCAGCAACTGGTTCCTGGGCATTGAGCCAAATGCCTTTGGCGCCATCGGTGCTGTATTCAACTTTGTCACCGCGTTTATCGTGAGCAAAGTGACTGCACCACCACCGGAGCATATCCAGCACATGGTCGAGGACATTCGCGTTCCCGCCGGTGCCGGTGCTGCTACCGGGCACTGATGCATCAACCCCAGTAAGGAAAAAGGCTCCGCCAAGGAGCCTTTTTCTTGCTGGCAAAGAAACATTTGCGGCCAGTCATTTTTTACGCTAAGAAATGACTGGTCAGAAATTTTTTCTGCTAACAACGACACAACGCCTATGAAGTTGCTCAAGCAATTCTACAAATCCAACCGACATGTAAAGCTGGCAGTCATTCTTGCCCCTCTGCTGGCCATTGGCGGATACATTCTTGCCGGGGTCATTCTGGACGAGAAAATCGAGAAACAGCCCGGCACGGCAAAGGCCATGACACTTCAACCAGACTGCCATCTGCTGACCGACGTGTGCGAGCTGCTGCACCGGGAGATTGCTGCCAATATCGTCATCGAAGAAAAGCAAGGAAAATACCTCGTCTATCTGGCCACCAGCGTCCCTGTTCGCCGGGCGCTGTTATCGATCGGCGATACCGACCCCGCCATCATGGTCACTCGGGGCACTGCCAAGGCATGGAAACTGGTGCTTCAGCAACCCATCACCGAGGGGACACCCGTCAGACTGGTGCTGATTGGCGACAAACACCAGTATTTTGCGGAAATACCCGCCAACAGGTAACGCGAGACCCGTATGGAAATCGAGCTTCAGGAAATCCGTGATTTCATCGCCGCCATTCCACCTTTCGACCGGCTGACGGACGATGTTCTGAATGCGCTTACCGCTGCATTGTCGATTCAATATGTGCGGCGCGGCGGTGACATCCCGGCCAAAGAAAATGCACCACCTACCCTGCACATCCTGCGCCAGGGCGCCATCGCCATGTATTCCGGCAAGGACAACCTCATGGGCATGCTCGGTGAAGGCGACATCTGCACCAGTTTCTGTGCGGCTGAAGTGATGCCGGATTTTTACATCAAGGCCACGGAAGACACTCTGTTGTACAGCATCCCCTGCGACGAGCTGTCCAGGCTGGTGGAGCAGGATGAATCGGTTTTGCACTTTATCCGCCATTCCGCCGCCCAGCGCTTGAAAGAAGCCGTGTCCGACATGCAGGAGCAGAGCAGTTCCAATCTGCTGCACACCTACGCCGGTGACATTTGCCGCGGCGAACTCATCACCGCAGATCCGGACACGTCCATTCAGGAAGGCGCCCGCCTGATGTCTGAACATGGCGTTTCTTCCCTTATCCTGATGCAAGACGAGGAACCGGTGGGTCTGGTTACCGACAGGGATATTCGCAAACGCTGTGTCGCTAGCGGCCTTCCTGTCAGCAGCCCCATGCGCGAGATCATGACCCACAAGGTTACCAGTCTCAACGCCAGTGAAAGTCTGTTCGATGCGCTACTGGTGATGACGCGCCAGCAAGTGCACCACCTGCCGGTGTTCGATGACAGCGGCCTGAAAGGCATTATCACCACCACCGACATCATGCGTCAGGAAGGGCTGAGCGCCGTGCACCTAACCAACACCATCCGTAAGGCCGAATCCCTCGAAGCCCTGGTGGAAGCCAGTAGGATGCTGCCTCGCATACAGCTACAACTCACCAACATGGGCGCCGACCTGCGCCATGTGGGCTTTGCCGTAACCGCCGTCACGGGAGCCATCACCAGGCGCCTCATCGAACTGGCCGAAGCTGATCTCGGTTCCGCGCCTGTCCCCTACGCCTGGATAGCCGCGGGTTCTCAGGCCCGCAGGGAACAGACCAGCCATTCAGACCAGGATAATGGACTGATCATCTCCGACAAGATGCAGCCGGGCGATGACGCATGGTTCGAGTCTCTGGCTCGCTTCGTCAATGACGGCCTGGATGCCTGCGGATACGTTTATTGCCCCGGCGATGTCATGGCCAGCAATCCCAAATGGCGGCAAACTGTATCGACCTGGCAGGGTTATTTCGAGAAATGGATCGAACAGCCCGAACCCATGGCGCTGATGCTCTCCAGCATCTTCTTCGATCTGCGCGTCATCCATGGCAAGGAAAAACTGCTGAACAGGATCCGCAGGAAAATCCTGCGCCAGGCACCCAAAAACCAACTGTTTCTGGCCCACATGGTGCGCAATGCCTTGACCCATCGGCCACCGCTCGGCTTCTTCCGCGACTTTGTCCTGGTTCATGACGGACAGCACGACGACACGCTGGATCTAAAGCATTCCGGCCTGGTGCCCATCATCGACATGGCCAGAATCTATGCGCTGGCCGAAGGGCTGCACGAAGTGGGTACGGAAGATCGCCTGCGGGCAGCAGCAGGTACGCCATCGCTGAGCAAGGGAGGATCAGCCAATTTGCTGGATGCCTTCGAGTTCATCAGCAACCTGCGCCTGGAGCATCAGGCTGCACAGATCCGCAATGGCGATTCTCCAGACAATTACATGTCGCCCAAGCAGCTTTCCAAGCTTGAACGCGAGCACCTCAAGGATGCCTTCAAGGTGGTACAAACCATGCAGTCCACCCTGGAAATGCGTTACCAAACCGACAGAATCTGATGCTCAGCTGGCTATTCAACCTGGAATACAAGCGCAGACACCTGCTGGACAAGGCGCCGGAAGGCCCTCTCCGGGAATACCTTGCCAAGCCCTTCCCTGACAGGAACACACCCATCGACGAAGCACTGCTTCTAGCCATGGACTTCGAAACATCCGGACTGGATGCGAAGAACGATCACCTGCTCAGTGTGGGTTATGTCACGCTGCAGAACAACCGGGTCTCACTGGAAACGGCTCATCACCAGATCATCCACAGCAAGCGTGATATGAGTGAGGACAACGTCACCATACACCATATCACCCACGATCAGGTGGCCGAAGGCATGACCTTGCCCCAGGCAGTGGAAGCCATCCTCTGTCAGCTGCAAGGAAAGGTGTTGCTGGCACATCATGCCGCAGTGGAAATCGGTTTTCTGCAGCAGGCCTGCAGAAACCTGTATGGCATCGCACCGGTCATTCCGGCAATAGATACCATGCAACTGGCCAGACAGCGCCTGGAACGACGACAACAACCGATCAAGGCTCATGAGCTACGCCTGTTCAATCTGCGCAAAAAATACGGGTTGCCGCGCTATCAAGCGCACAATGCACTCATGGATGCCATCGCGACGGCAGAACTGTTCCTCGCCCAGCTGGCACACGGCAACTATCGAAAACCACCACCCCTGAGGAATTTTCTCCTGCGCCCTTGACCTGCGCCCGGGAGTGGAATAAAAACGAGTTAACCAAACCACGGAGATTATCATGTCAGAAGATACCATCTACCCTGTTCCGGAAGCCTTTGCCGCTCAGGCGAACATGACTGCCGAAGAATACGAAAAAGCCTACAAGCGCTCGATTGAAGACCCGGAAGGATACTGGGCCGAACAGGCTATGAATTACCTGCACTGGTTCAAGGGCTGGGACAAGGTTCTGGACTGGAGCTTCATGGAAGACGATCTGCACATCGAATGGTTCAAGGGCGGAAAGCTGAATGTGTCCTACAATTGCCTGGATCGCCACCTGTCCACCCGTGGCGATCAGACAGCCATCCTCTGGGAAGGCGATGACCCCAATGAAGACAAGACGATCACCTACAACGAGCTCCACACCGATGTAAACAGGTTTGCCAACGCCCTCAGGAACAGGGGCGTGAAGAAGGGCGACCGGGTGTCCATCTACATGCCCATGATCCCCGAAGCCGTGGTCGCCATGCTCGCCTGCACCCGCATCGGCGCCGTGCATTCCATCGTCTTCAGCGCCTTCTCACCCGATGCCCTCAAGGATCGCATCCTTGATTCCGACTGCCAGGTTCTGATCACCGCCGATCAGTCCATTCGCGGCGGCAAGCGCCTGCCCCTGAAGGCCAACGCCGACAAGGCACTGGAACAATGCCCCAACGTTCACACCTCCATCGTGGTACAGCGCGGTGGCGATCCCGTCGAATGGACCGATGGCCGGGATGTCTGGTATCACGAAGCCATAGCGGATGCCGACCCCGTGTGCGAACCGGAGCAGATGGACGCAGAAGATCCCCTGTTCATCCTCTATACCTCCGGCTCCACCGGCAAACCCAAAGGCGTGCTGCATACCACCGGCGGCTATCTGCTGCAGGCAGCCATGACCCACAAGCTGGTATTCGACTACAAGGACGGCGAGGTCTACTGGTGTACCGCCGACATCGGCTGGGTGACCGGCCACAGCTACATCGTTTACGGCCCCCTGACCAACGGCGCCACCAGCCTCATGTTCGAGGGCATCCCCACTTATCCCAGCGCCAACCGTTTCTGGCAGGTCTGCGACAAACACCAGGTCGCCAGCTTCTACACCGCGCCTACCGCCATCCGCGCACTCATGGCCTGTGGTGAAGACCTCGTCAAGGAAACTTCCCGAAGCAGCCTGCGCCTGCTCGGCACCGTAGGTGAACCCATCAATCCCGAGGCCTGGGAATGGTACTATCGCGTGATCGGCAACGAGCGTTGCCCCATCGTGGACACCTGGTGGCAGACCGAGACCGGCGCCCACATGCTCACCCCGCTGCCCGGCGCCACGCCCCTCAAGCCAGGCTCCGCCACCTTCCCCTTCTTTGGTGTGCAACCGGTATTACTGGATGACGAAGGCAAGGAGATCGACGGCAACCCCGCTTCCGGCAATCTGGCCATCAAGGCACCCTGGCCATCCATGATGCGCACACTGTATGGCGACCACAAACGTTTCTTCGAAACCTATTTCCAGATGTTTCCCGGTTATTATTTTACCGGCGATGGCGCCCGCCGCGATGCGGATGGCTACTACTGGATCACCGGGCGTGTGGACGACGTGCTGAACGTCTCCGGTCACCGTCTCGGCACAGCAGAGATCGAATCCGCCCTGGTACTGCATCCCAAGGTTGCCGAAGCTGCGGTCGTGGGCTATCCCCATGAGATCACGGGACAGGGTATTTACGCCTACGTCACGCTGATGAGCGGCGAAGAATACAAGGACGAACTGAAAGACGAGCTGGTGCAACTGGTGAGAAAGGAAATTGGCCCTATCGCCAAGGTCAACATCATCCAGTGGGCACCTGGCCTGCCCAAGACCCGCTCCGGCAAGATCATGCGCCGCATCCTGCGCAAAATC
>DTXR01000085.1 GCA_012962365.1 Chromatiaceae bacterium
GCCGCCGCTGTTGACGATGGCGTTCCGGATGCCCATTTCCTTCAGGTGCCCAATGGCCAGATCGATGCCGTAGCCCTTGCCGATAGCGCCAAAATCCAGTTGTACGGCAGGGTTGCTGCACTGGACGTGGATGCCGTCGATGGTGATGTCATCCATGGTGGGATTGGCCTCGATCAGCTTTTCGATGGCTTCTTTTTCCGGCGGGCGTTGGTCGTCGAGCGTGTCGCTCTGGAATCCCCATAGTTTGATCAAACGCCCCACGGCGGGATTGAACAGGTTGTCGCTTTGCCGGGCGAGTTGCCTGGACGTCTTCATCAGGGTGAGCACAGAGGGCGGCACAGCGAAGCGCACACCTTCGGCCAGCAGGTTATTGGTGCGCGTCAGCGGACCCGGCGCCCAGGCGTGCCAGGCCTTGTGCATGATGGCGAAATCGTCTTCCAGTGTGTTGACGGCAGATTCTGCACGTTCGCGGGCTACACCAACAATGCTGATATCCGTGAGGGTGCCGAATGCCAGAAAGCGGCTGTTGTGCACCGGCTGGGTTTTCTCGCAGGCGCTCATCAGGAGCAAAATGGTCAGTAAAAGACCGGGAAAGCGGACAGCAGCGATCATGCGTTGATTGTTTTCTCTATACAGTTCATCAGCATGGCGCTGATATTGATGTTGTAAATGGCATCCAGCTCCCTGATGCAGGTGGGGCTGGTGACGTTCACTTCGGTGAGATAGTCGCCGATTACATCCAATCCTGCAAACAGAATTCCGGCTTCTTTGAGCCGGGGTGCCACCTGGTCCACAATCCAGTGATCGTGTTCGCTCAATTCGACACCGTGGGCGTTTCCCCCGGCGGCGAGATTTCCGCGGTTTTCGCCGGCCTGGGGTACACGGGCCAGTGCCCAGGGGACCGCTTTACCGTTTATGACCAGTATACGCTTGTCTCCCGCGCTGATTTCCGGAATGAACTTCTGTGCCATGGCGTAGCGGGATTGCTTTGCAGTTAGGGTTTCCAGAATAACCCCGGTATTCGGATCGCCTTTGCGGATGCGGAAAATGGATTCGCCGCCCATGCCCCCCAGGGGTTTGACGATGATGTCGCCGTGCACATCCAGGAAATCGTTGAAATCCCGATAGTTGCGCGACACCAGGATGGGTGGTGTGCATTGCGGGAACCAGGCGGTATAGAGCTTTTCGTTCGCATTTCGCAGTGCGCGGGGGCGATTGACGACCAGGCAGCCTTGCGCTTCGGCCAGTTCCAGCAGATAAGTGGCGTAGATGTATTCCATATTGAAGGGTGGATCTTTGCGCATGAGGATGCTGTGCAGGCTGTCCAGCGGCGCGGTTTTTTCTTCGGCGAATTCATGCCAGTTGTCTGAAGAATCTGTCACCTGCAGCCGCTTCATGCGCGCCATGGCGCGATTGTCCAGCAGAAACAGGTCGTTCATTTCCATGTACCATAGATTCCAGCCACGCCGTTGCGCTTCCAGCGCCATGGCGAAGCTGCTGTCTTTTTTTGTTTTGATGGTTTCTATGGGATCCATCACAATTCCAAGTTCAAGTGGCATGCTATATTTTCCTGTTCGAATGTGAGTGCAGATGGGTATTTTTACAACTGTTGTGGATTACCACAAAGATTTACAGTAACGGCCTTGCGCTTAAAAACATAGCTTGCTATGTTGCGCGCATAAAGGCAAAAAGGA
>DTXR01000086.1 GCA_012962365.1 Chromatiaceae bacterium
CTCCATGCCGCCGTGAAACGGGGGATAATACTTGCCGATGTGGAGGATTTTCATGGTAAGGAATAATAACACCGGGGATAGCTGTGGAATACTGGACGCTGGGAGGTAAGATGCATGACTGACAGGTACAAAACTCCGACTAGACATAGAATTTATTGTGAAACGTCCTCTTGTTGGAACTGTTGTTCTGCCCTGATGGGTGAGTAGCATTGGCGGAAGGAGCAAAGAACAATCCGGAAGAGACCCGGCTGCGTGACAGGTTTGTCATCATGCATATTCCAAAGTGTGCAGGTACCACATTGAGGAAAATGCTGGAAGCGCGTCATGGCAGTGCTTCGCTGGTTCAGCTTTATTCCAGGAAAGATCAGTTTGGCAAACCCTACAAGGCGCTGAAGGAATACACACAAAGCTTTGTAATTGGACATGTCGGAGTGGATTACCTGCTTGACAAGGAACACGGACGCAAGCTCGTAACCTTCATGCGTGATCCCGTAGAAAGAGTGTTGTCCCACTATTATTACTGGCGTTCCATAAGTGAAAACTCTATGGGCCCAAAGCTGGCGGCATGTTTGTCACTCAAGGATTTCCTGAGCTCGGATGTGGTGGCGGTGAGAAGGCAGATTTCTAACCTGCAGGCTTGGATGTTTATTTCCAATATCGACATGATGAGCCGACATCGGGCGGCCTGCTGTTCGATTGATGAGTTATTTGAAAAAGCGATAGAAAACACACGCATTTTTGATTTCATTGGTTTTACGGAAAACTTCGACAAAGATTTGGCGCACCTGAATGTAAAGTACAACTGGGGTTTGTCCAGTGAGGTTGATATATTGAACAAATCACCAGACAGAAAGAGCGCTGCTGAGCTGGATGAGGAAACAATGGATCTTGTACGAGGCGTTACTAGGCTGGATCGCCGTTTGTATCAATATGTCAAAAAGCAGATATACCCTTATCAATTCGCCACTGGTGTTCCTGAGGGCGATACACAATTTATCGGGAACTAGTAATGGCAGATGGTCATAAGGATCCACGATGGGCGACAGAAAATCTTCCGGACGACCCGGAACAACTGAAACACATTATCAGGTTGATACTGGAAGATGACTCCAGGAATGCACAAAAATGTGAAGAGGCTTTGAATGCCATGAAGTCATTGCTTTCTTCTTGGAGGTGGCGGATTGGTAACGGCGTCATGTCAATAGCCGAGCGGCTCCTCAGGCGCAAACCTGTGCGGCTTGCAACTGATCACGTAATCGACATTCTCAGCAGGATTGTTTTAAACAATAGGCAAAGAAACGCTTTTGGAGCATCTGCTTTTCTGCTGGGGGGAGGGGGGGATCTACAATTTTTTAGTGGTAAGGATGCCAAAAAGAACTATACAAAAAAGCAACGTGGTCTGCTTCAGGAGTTTCTGGAATCTGAAGAAAGACTGGTTTTCAAGAATGCGGATTCTCCCAAGGTCAGTATTTTGCTTGTTTTATACAACCGTGCAGAGCTGACGCTTGCTTGCTTGCGATCCATCCTTTCGATGGTAAAAGATGATTATGAAGTAATCATTGTTGACAATGACTCATCAGATGAGACAGCACAGGTTCTGGATCGAATAGATGGCGCTGTAATTGTCAAGAATAACCAGAATGAAGGCTTCCTCTTGGCTTGCAATGCTGGTGCAAAGATTGCGAGAGGCAAATATCTGCTGTTACTCAACAATGATGCGGTATTGCTCGATGATTCGGTGAACAAAGCAGTCCAGGTTTTTGAACAAGGGGATAAAATCGGCGCAGTCGGCGGAAAAATTCTGCTGCTGGATGGTTCTTTGCAGGAAGCTGGCAGTATTGTGTGGAATGATGGTTCTTGTCTGGGCTATGGACGTTGTGACTCACCAGAAAAACCGGAATATATGTTTCAGAGGAATGTTGATTATTGCTCTGGGGCATTTCTGATGGTGCCACTTGCGTTGTTTGATCAGTTGGGCGGTTTTGATACGGTGTTTGTCCCTGCTTATTACGAAGAAACTGATTTTTGCCTGCGTCTGAATGAAAATGGCTACAAGGTTGTTTATGAGCCGTCGATAAATATTCTGCACTATGAATTTGGTAGCAGCCAGGGTGATGATGCCACGGATTTGCAGAAAAGGAACAGAAAGGCTTTTGTGGCAAATCACCCTGAATACCTAGCACAGAAGCTGAAACCGGCGGAGGCCAATATTCTGAAGGCACGCTTTGCTGATTCGAACGTAAAAAAGGTACTGTATATTGACGACAGGGTTCCACACAGCCATTTCGGCTCCGGTTTTCCCCGTTCAAATTTCATATTGAACACCCTGGTAGAACTGGGCTATCAGGTAACGCTGTATCCTTTGAATTTTCCAAATGAGGATAACTGGAATACTGTTTATGGCGATGTTCCCAATACCGTTGAGGCCATGTTGCATCTAGGAAGGAAACAACTGGGGGAGCACCTGAAGAAAAGGCTAAGCTACTATGATCTGATTTTTGTCAGTCGTCCTCACAATATGGAATTTTTCAC
>DTXR01000087.1 GCA_012962365.1 Chromatiaceae bacterium
GGGTTAGGCTCCACCTGTCCCCCGGCGACTTGCATGGCAACGTATGCCCAATGTAAAGAGGCATATCCAGTCGCATCCCGACCTTATCCAGTGACTTTGGTCGGTTTCATGTTGTCGAGGTTTATCAGTGGTTCACTTACGTTAGCCCTACCGTCCAGCCTAGCCCCTCATCCGCCTGTCACTGGCAGAGTCCGCACCTTCCCCTCACGGGAAAGACACGCCCGTTCGGGGGGGTACATTGTCGAGCTGCTTTACACGAAACCGTTGCCGGTAACGCATTAGCCCTAGGCTACCGCCGGTTGCACGGCGGGTTCTCTATTTACCTGTAACCAACAGGCAAACCGAACCATCACAACGACACCTTTCGGGCGTCATGCACTTAGTATTGGCCTACTCGCAGGTTAAGCGAGTGGTTTAGGTGTTACTGAATGCCCTTTCGGGTAGAGACGAGCAACACCGAAAACCTCGGCATCGAGTTCTTCATTTGTTGCTCCTATGGTCCGTGACCAGCGGTGGGATATACACCTTTTAGGGAGTCAGTCCTAAGGTGGACGACGCAGGAATGGGACAAATGTCCCACTCCTCGACGACTTTTCAACAACCTATTAGGGATTTCGATAAGTTATTGATTTTTTACCGGTATTTTATAGAGCGGAGACCGGTTTCCGCGAAGTGTGGCGCCCTCACGTCGCACTTACATATACATGCAAATATCGGCGTCTCCGGCAAACTCGAAGAAACGTGCGGCACCTGCCAGCTCTATACCGTCAACGAAATCGGAGGGTTCCATATCGAACAACTCCACCGTCATGTTACAGGCAATAAAGCGAACTTCAGCTTCCTGACTCAGCTCACGCAACTCGGTGAGGCTGGCCACACCTTTGGCTGCCATCTGCTTTTTCATCATGGAGGTCATCATGGCTTCCATACCGGGCAATGCAGTCGCCAGCACAGGCATCCACTTTTCCATGCCGCCAGGCATGGGCATTCCCGGGTTACCCAGGGGCGTTACACGTAAGTGATCCAGATCCTTCTTCAGCAACTGCAGGCCATAGAAGGTAAAGAAAATCTCCACGTCATAGCCAAGAGCGGCAGCGGTAGAGCCGAGAATGAACGGAGGATAACCCCAATCCAGGGTTCCTTTTGTGGCGATGATCGCCAGTTTTTTCTGTTCCATTGGTTTTCTCCCCTGCGCAGTACGCAGTATCAGAAATCAACAGGCAATCAGGCCTTCTTGATCAGAAAATGGAACTTACCGCCTTCTTCCTTGGACTCCATCAACTCGTTGCCGGTCTGCTTGGAAAACGCTTCGAAGTCTTTCACCGAACCGGGGTCGGTCGCGATGATATGCAGTACCTTGCCGGAATCCATTGCTGCAAGCGCCTTCTTGGCACGTAGAATGGGCAGTGGGCAATTCAAACCGCTTGCGTCGAGTTCATCATCAAAATCAGCCATGGGATTTCTCCAGTGTTTTTGGGTTTAAATAACAGTGCTTTCTTATATTCTAACTCTGCGAGAAAGGCAAGCACCAGATAAAAATAAAGACTCAGCGGGTAACGATTTCGTACCCGTTTCGAGCCCAGTCGATAATACCGCCACGCAAATTGTAAGCGTTGTCCACACCCTGCTGCTCAAGAAAGGCGCAGGCATGATAGGAACGCGCCCCACTGCGGCAGTACAGAATGATGTCCTTGTCCCTGGGAAGATCCTGCAGTTTCAGGGGAATGAGATGCATGGCCATGTGCTCCGCCTTGGGCAAAATGCCCTGGCGCACTTCTGCATCACTGCGGATGTCCAGTAAAATAATATCCTCGCCTGCATCCAGCCGCTTTTTCAGCGCGGATGAGCCGATTTCTTTGACTTGCATTCCCACCCCTCGGGTCAGGTCGATGGCAACTTGAATTGATGTAGTATATTATAATATCCTCATATAAGCAATAAACATGCGGCGTTAACACCGTTAATCTAAAGGTTTTTACAATGCAGAACAATTGCTTATGCTAAACTGCCCATTCGCCCGGTCCGGGACCATCAACCCAATCTGACACGGTTATACCCAATGGATTTTCTCCCTGTTTTTCTCAACATCCAATCGCGTTCCTGCGCTGTTATCGGCGGCGGTGACGTCGCTGCCCGCAAAGTGAGACTCCTTAAGGCAGCCGAGGGAGAGGTTACGGTAGTGTCCCCCAAACTCTGTGAAGCACTGCAGCTCCAGGCGGACAATGGCGATATCATCCATCTTGCACAGAATCACGCCCAGGTCAGCTTGGAAGACTTTGCGCTGGTCATTGCCGCTGCCGATGATCCGGCCGCCAATGAGCAGATTGCCGCACAGGCCAGAAAACTCAATATTCCCGTGAACGTGGTAGATAACCCGGATGCCGGCACTTTCATTATGCCCTCTATCATCGACCGCTCCCCGGTCGTTGCCGCTGTTTCCACGGGTGGCGCCTCACCTGTGCTGGCCCGTCTGATCAGAGCACGGCTGGAATCTCTGATTCCTGCAGGGTACGGTCGGCTGGGTGAGCTGACCGCCCGCTATCGAGAGCGGGTGAAAGAGGCCTTCGGGAGCACAGACGACAGACGACGTTTTTGGGATCATATTCTGCAAGGCAGCGTTGCCGAGCGCGTCTTTTCCGGACATATGGAAGAAGCCGAAGCTGTACTCGAAAAGGAGCTGGCGGAATTCACTTCCAGCAAGGGTATGGGCGAGGTATATCTTGTAGGTGGTGGTCCCGGCGACCCGGATTTGCTGACTTTCCGCGCCCTGCGGCTGATGCAGCAGGCCGATGTCGTGGTCTACGACCGTCTGGTAGCCAAACCCGTGCTGGAAATGGTACGCCGGGACGCCGAGCGCATCTACGTTGGCAAGGAGCGCGACCGTCATGCCATGCGTCAGGAAGAGATAAACGAACTGCTGGCCAAACTGGCCAGGGACGGCAAGCGCGTGGTACGCCTGAAAGGGGGCGACCCCTTCATCTTCGGTCGTGGTGGCGAGGAAATCGACACCCTGGCAGAACAGGGCGTTCCCTTCCAGGTCATCCCGGGCATCACTGCTGCTTCCGGCTGCGCCACTTATTCCGGCATTCCGCTGACACACCGGGATTACGCCCAGTCGGTAACCTTC
The DNA here is from genome assembly GCA_012962365.1 of Chromatiaceae bacterium. Lineage (GTDB taxonomy): Bacteria > Pseudomonadota > Gammaproteobacteria > Chromatiales > Chromatiaceae > Thiolapillus. The sequence goes on from DTXR01000087.1 coordinate 3,128, forward strand.
GTTACCGGGCATCTGAAAGACGGCAGTATGAATCTCAACTGGCACCAGCTGGCTCAGCCGCACCAGACAATCGTGTTCTATATGGGACTCATGGGACTGCCGGTAATCATCGAAAAACTGATGGAGCACGGCGTCTCAGCACAAATGCCCGTCGCCCTCGTGCAGCAGGGAACCACGCATCTGCAACGGGTCTTCACTGGCACTTTGGAAAATATTCTGGATGTGGTGGAAAAGGAAAAGCCCAAACCCCCAACCCTGATCATCGTTGGTAAGGTCGTCCAGTTACACGAAAAGCTTTCCTGGTACAAGGGCGAGAAAGCAGCCTACCAGGGCGCCACGTCTCCGGTTCAACCTGGCACCGAACTGTAGCCATGCTCGCCTGACATGGCATCGGCAGTTTCAAGGCATCTCCCTAAGGAACCTCTGATTAAGTCTGGGCGAAGTAGATTGCGAATCAGAATGTTCAGATTCGAGGCGCAAATTGCATGTAATAGCAAGCTATTGCGAAGATTTGCAATAAAGAAAAGAAGCTGGACA
>DTXR01000088.1 GCA_012962365.1 Chromatiaceae bacterium
GCGACAATGTAAACATCCGGCGAAGTCACCACCGGATCACCGCCGCTGGCTTCATACAGGCCGACCAGTCGCTCAATGCCCATGGCCCAGCCTATAGCCGGCGTTGAGCGTCCGCCGAGCTTTTCCACCAGGCCATCGTAACGGCCACCGGCACACACAGTGCCTTGGGCTCCCAGCAGGTCTGTGACCCATTCGAATACGGTGCGGGAGTAATAATCCAGCCCGCGCACCAGCCGCGTATTGACGACATAGTCGACCCCCGCCGCCTCCAAGCCGCTGGTGATCAGATCGAAATGCGACTTCGATTCTTCTCCCAGATCATCCATGAGCACGGGCGCGTCGGCAATCAGGCCGGCCATGTCCGGGTTTTTGGAATCCAGGATGCGCAAGGGGTTGGTTTCCAGGCGGCGCAGGCTGTCCCCGTCCAACTCATCCCGGCGGGTCTGCAAATAGGCCACCAGGCGCTTCCGGTAGGCCTGGCGCTCCTCCCGCGTACCCAGGGTGTTGATCTGCAATTCCAGACCGGGAATACCCAATTCCTTCCACAGCCGTGCCGTGAGCAGAATGACTTCCAGGTCGATATCCGGCCCCGCCATACCATAGGCCTCCAGGCCCATCTGCTGGAATTGGCGATAACGCCCCTTCTGCGGGCGTTCGTGGCGAAACATGTAGCCCGAATACCATAGCCGCTGAACCTGGTTGTGCAGCAAGCCGTTTTCCATACAAGCGCGTACGCAACCTGCCGTGCCTTCGGGCCGCAGGGTCAGGGAATCACCATTCCTGTCCTCGAAGGTGTACATCTCCTTTTCCACGATGTCCGTGACCTCGCCGATTGAGCGTTTGAACAGCTCGGTCATCTCCACGATGGGGGTACGGATTTCACGGTAGGCATAGGACTGGAACACCCGCCGGGCGGTATCTTCCACGAATTGCCACAGGGACGTCTGTTCGGGGAGGATGTCGCGCATCCCCCGCACTGCCTGAATCTTCTTGGCCATGAGGTTCCTAGTTATTCGCTGGATCGAAGGTCAGTTTTGCGACATTGCCCCGGGTATAAGGCGCAAGATCGAAGGGTTTTCCATCAATTTCGATGGCAACATTACGGGCATTGCCCAGCACAATCTTGTAGGGTGGCTTACCCTTGAGTTCATACTTTTCGCCCGCCTTGCGCCTGCCCACGAGCTTGAAGCTGCGGCTGCTGTCCCGCACGTCTACCCAGCAATCTCCCGTGAACGAGAGCACGACGCGTGGCGGCACAATCTCTTGAGGCGCGGTTTCGACCTGTTCAGCCACCACCCTGCTTTCCTGGGAGGCAGCATCATTGCCGACCGGTTCGATCTCGACTGCGGGCGCAATGTCTGATTTCTGCGTGTCCTTTTCCGGCACCTGCTCCGTAACAGGTGGTGCTGTGACAGATGTATCAACCGGTTCAGGCAATGCAGCCTGAGACGCTTCAACGGGGGGTTCAGCCTTGACCGGTGTTTCCGCGACAGCTTCTTCGGGAACTGCAGCCTTGTCCAGGTAGGATTTCCACCACAACCCAAACACCGTGATCAGGGCGATAACGATCAACCAGGTGGCCAGACGCACAAGACCGTGACTGCTGCGGATTTCCCTGCGCACACCCTGAGCGACAGCAGGTGGAATGGTGCAATCCTCCCCTTCGGGGCAGCGCCGTCCGAATTCCTTGAGCACCAGTTCTTCCGACACATTTACCAGACGCGCATAATTGCGGTAATAACCACGCACGAACACCCGGGCAGGGAGGATCTCGTAGTTCTCCTCTTCCAGGGCCTGGACCAGCTCCTGATTCAGGTGCAGCTGTTCGGCCACCGTAGCAACTTCCATGCCCATTGCTTCACGGGCCAGTTTCAGGCGCAAGCCGGGAGACGGTACGGCGGGGTCCTGACCGACTTCCGATTTTGCGGGCATCTGGCGTCTGTGCATCTTCACTACTGTCATGATCTGTACTCAGTAACCCAGCTTCTGTGCCTGCTCCGAGTCGGGAAAATCAGACTTCAGCAGGAGTTCATCGCTTCTGACCTGATCGGCATTCCCCAGCTGGCGTTCGGTGAGAATACTCAGATAAAGCATTGGCGCAGTCGGCTTGGCCACTTCCCGGTAGCGCTGCAGATAGGCTCTGGCAGACATGAATTTTTCCTGAGCAAAACGTACTTCCGCCATTTGAAACAAGGCCATGGGGTAACCGGGGTTACGCTCCAGCGCCTTGCGCAGATAGGCTTCCGCCCGGGACAGGTTTCCCGCCTTGCGGGCACAGTATCCCGCGTTGGCCAGGGCAACCCAGGGAGTTTGATACAGCGGATTCTGCAAAGCCTTGTCGAAGTGAGACAGGGCACGTTCGTATTCACCCAGCTTGCACAAATAGCTGCCATAGGCATTCAACGCATAGGGATTCTTACCATCCACTTCCAGTGCACGCCGATAGGCGGCATTCGCGGAACCGTTTTCTCCCAGGGCTTCATAGAGGAGCGCCAGTACCAGATGAGCATTCCCGTTGTTGGGGTCTCGCTGAACGGCCTTTTTTGCCTTGTTCAGAGCCGTGGCATAGTCACCACGCTTCATGTATTCGTAAGCGAGTTGGATGTAGGTGTTCGAGGGTGACTCGTAGTTTTGGTCCTTGCCCAGTTTCCCGATGCTGGGAGCGTCCTCGCCTTTACTGGGATCCGTGACACAGCCCCCCAGAATCAGCGGCAAAAACAATAGGGATGCCAAGTGCCTCATGATCATGACACAAGCTCCTGCGGCTGACGTCGACGCAGGGAAACCAGCGAGCGCCTGCTGCGATCTTGCACCTTGCCTACCAGTTGACCGCAGGCCGCATCGATATCGTCACCCCGGGTCTTGCGCAGAATGGCCATGATGCCCGCCTTCATCAGCTTCTGGCGAAAGACCTCGATGCGCTCGGGCGGTGAGCTCGTGTAGTCAGTACCGGGAAAAGGATTGAACGGAATCAGGTTCATCTTCGAAGGGGTGCCTTCGAGTAGCCGTATCAGCGCCCGTGCATGAGCGATGCTGTCGTTCACACCATCCAGCATGACGTATTCCCAGGTAATCTTGCGGCGCTTGTCATTCTTGATGAACTCGCGGCAGGCAGGAATCAATTCTTCCAGAGGGTATTTGCGGTTGATGGGAACCAACTGGTCGCGCAACTCGTTGTCCGGCGCATGCAGGGAAACCGCCAGGCTCACATCGGATACTTCCCGCAGACGGTAGAGATTGGGAACGATGCCGGAGGTACTGATGGTCACTCGGTATTTCGACAGCATGTAGGTTAGGTCGTCCTGCATCAGATCCATGGCGCTGACCACCGGATCAAAATTCGCCAGGGGCTCTCCCATGCCCATCATCACCACATTGCTTGGCGCCTTGCCCATTTGCCGCGTGGCGTGCCAGACCTGACCGATGATTTCCCCCACGGTAAGATTCCGATTGAACCCCTGTTGCGCGGTGGAACAGAATGAGCAGTCCAGGGCGCAACCCACCTGAGAGGAAACACAGACAGTGCTGCGATTCCCATCGGGAATATAGACTGTCTCGATACGCTGGCCATCCGCCAGCTCCATCACCCACTTGACCGTGCCATCGGCCGAGGGTTGTTCCAATACGATTTTTGGCAGACGGATCTCGGCGCAGGCGGACAGGCTAGCGCGCAGTTTCTTGGACAGATCCGTCATGTCCTCGAAATCCGTCACACCATGTTTGTGGATCCACTTCAGCACATTGCGCCCGTGAAAGGGCTTGGCGCCAAGACTCACGAAGTACGCTTCCATGGCCTTGCGATCCAGATCCAGCAGATTTACGGGTTTGTCAGTAGCCAATGCCTGTTCTCAGAAATGCGTTGCGGGGAACGCATTCATTCTACTTATATTAAGAAGCAGCCGATTTTACCTTGCGAAGCCTGTTTCCGCCAATGAATTCCTCTCCAAAGCACACTTGGGCTTATAATGTGGTTTCTCACCCCAAAAACAAAGAACCGTCTCATGTTGGTATCAACCCTCGCTTTTGGGTTTTCCCTGGCCGTGACTTTCACGGCACAATCGCCCATGACCCCGCAAATGCCTTCCTATCCAGCCGCCCGAACCGTGGAACAAACCGATACTTATCATGGCGTCAGGGTTCACGATCCCTATCGCTGGCTCGAGAACCTGGATTCGGAAGAAACCCGCGCCTGGATCAAAGCCGAGAATCAGCTGACTCAGTCCTGGCTGGAGAAGTTTCCGGAAAGGGAAAGCATTCGCAAACGTCTGACGGACTTATGGAATTACGAGCGCTATTCCGTGCCCTACAAGGTCGCCGGGCGCTATTTCTTCAGCCGCAACGACGGCCTGCAGAACCAGTCTGTCGTCTACACCCAGCAAAGCCTCGCTGAAGAACCAAAAATCCTTATTGATCCCAACAGGTTATCGAAAGATGGCACGGTGGCGCTCAAGGGTTCTTCAGTGAGTCCGGATGGCAAATACTTTGCCTACGCAGTTGCAGATGCCGGCTCGGACTGGACCGAATGGCGTATCCGGGAAGTCGCAAGCGGAAAGGATTTGGATGATCGTCTTAAATGGATCAAGTTTTCCGGCGTGTCCTGGACAGCAGACAGCAAGCACTTCTATTACTCACGCTACGATGCACCCGAAGGCGGCGACAAGCTCAAGGACGTCAACTATTTTCCCAAACTGTATCTGCACCGCGTAGGCGAGTCCCAGGAGAAAGACAAACTCATCTATCACCGCCCGGATCACAAGGACTGGTCTTTCAGCGGCACGGCAACGGAAGACGGAAAATATCTGCTCATCACGGTCGGACGCGGCACCGAAGACAAGAACCTGCTGTACTACCAGAATCTGGAGAACCCCGGGGAAGGCATCAAACCCGTGATCGAAACCTGGCAGGCCAGCTATGAATATCTGGGAAATGACGGCCCCCGATTCTGGTTTCTGAGCAACGACAATGCGCCACGAAAACGCGTCATCCAGATCGACCTCAGCAATCCGGGGCGGAGACACTGGAAAGAGATGCTGGCCGAGTCACAAGACACCATTGAAACCGCCAGCATGGTCAACAACAGCTTTATCGTCAGCTATCTACACGACGCCTGGCACAAAATCATCATCCAGCCGGTTGGTGGAAAAGCCCATGAGCTGAAACTGCCTGGCATCGGCAGTGCCGGAGGCTTCCAGGGCAAACAGAACGACACGGAAACCTTCTATTCCTGGACAAGTTTCAACGCACCGGCACGTATCTATCACCTGGATCTCTCCACAGGGAAAAGCACGTTGTTCAAACAGCCGGAGGTGAAGTTCAATCCTGAAAACTATGTCACCCGGCAGATCTTTTACAAGAGCAAGGACGGCACGCGGGTGCCCATGTTCATCACCCACAAGCGAAACCTGAAGCCCGATGGCAGGAACCCAACACTACTCTACGGGTATGGTGGATTCAACATCTCCCTGACCCCCTATTTCTCCGTGAGCAACCTGGTGTGGATGGAAATGGGCGGCGTGTATGCCGTACCCAGCCTGCGCGGCGGCGGTGAATACGGCAGGGAATGGCATGAGGCCGGCACGAAAACCCGCAAGCAGAACGTGTTCGATGACTTCATGGCTGCCGCACAGTGGCTCATCGCCAACAATTACACGTCGCCGCGGCATCTTGGTATCAGTGGCGGCAGCAACGGCGGCCTGCTGGTGGCCGCCACACTGCTGCAACGTCCCGATCTGTTTGCCGCTGCCGTACCTGCGGTTGGCGTGCTGGACATGCTACGCTTCAACAAATTCACTATCGGCTGGGCTTGGGAATCTGACTACGGCTCTCCCGATAACGAGGACGAGTTCAAGGCGCTGTACGCCTACTCCCCATATCACAACATCAAACCCGGCAGGCACTATCCGGCAACCCTGGTGATGACCGCAGATCACGATGACCGGGTGTACCCTGCCCACAGCTTCAAGTTCACCGCTGGTCTGCAGGCCGCCCAGGCAGGCCCGAACCCGATCCTCATCCGCATCGAAACCCGTGCGGGACACGGCGCCGGCACACCGACCAGCAAACGCATCGAAGCAGCTGCGGACAAGCTGGCCTTCCTGCGTTTCTTCCTCACCGAAAAGCCTGCTGTCCATGAGTAATTCACAGCACAACCCGCCCTCGATGAAATGGTCCATGCGCCTGGGCAGCCTCGCAGGCATTGCCGTGTATGTGCATGCCACATTCCTCATCCTGCTGCTGTGGATCGCACTGAGCTACTGGCGCAGCGAACAAAGCCTGCAGGCAGTCATTCATGGCGTGGGCTTTATACTGGCCCTGTTCGGCTGCGTGGTGCTGCATGAACTCGGTCACGCCCTCACCGCCCGGCGGTTCGGTATCAAGACCAGGGACATCACCCTTCTGCCTATCGGTGGCGTGGCATCCCTGGAAAAAATGCCGGACGATCCAAAGCAGGAAATCCTGGTCGCCTTGGCCGGTCCTGCGGTCAATGTCGTTATCGCCGGCTTCATCTGGTTACTATTGAGCCTGCAGCAGACGATGTTGCCGAACCTATCTGATCTGCTGAAAGGCAACATGTTGCAACAACTGCTGGTGGTCAACCTGTTCCTGGCGGCTTTCAATCTCCTGCCCGCCTTCCCCATGGACGGCGGGCGTGTACTGCGCGCCATACTGGCTCTGCGCATGGATCATATGGCCGCAACGCGCCTGGCTGCCAGCGTGGGCCAGGCATTCGCCCTGTGGCTGGGACTGGTGGGCTTGCTGTACAACCCTTTTCTGCTGTTCATCGCGCTGTTCGTGTGGATCGGCGCCATGGCTGAAGCCGGCACTGAGGAAATCCGCTCATTGCTCCACGGCACCACCCTGAACCATGCCCTCATCACTCATTTCGAAACCCTGTCTCCCCACGACAGCCTGACCCGCGCCATTCAACTCACGCTGGACGGTGTGCAAAAGGACTTTCCCGTGATTGCGGCAGGCAATTTCATTGGGGTTCTGACCCAGGAAGATCTGCTGCGCGGTCTACATGAGCAGGGAGCGCTGGCCACCGTGCGGGAATACATGCGGACAGAGATCGAAACAGCCGACATCAATGAACCTCTGGAATCCGTGATGAAGCGTCTGCAAACCGGCAACTGCCGCCTGCTGGCCGTCACCCGGAACGGTGAGATGGCCGGTATCGTCAACATGGACAATATCCTGGAACTGGTGCGTATCGAAGCAGCACTGAAGGAAGGAAGTCGTGCATTCAGGAAATGAACATCCCAGGGTGCTCAATCTCCACCGCGTCACCATCAGGATGATGTCTCGCCTTTGCTATAGCTTTTTTGCAGGCCTGCTACTGCTTACGCCGGGTTTCTCATGGGCGGAAAACCGGGTTTTGATCGACACCACCGCTTACACCCTGACCGTTCTGGATGATAACCAGCCACTACTGGTGATCGAGGGCATTTCCATCGGCAGGTTTGGCGCCGGGCGAGATAAAAAAACAGGTGATGGGATATCGCCTCTGGGAACTTATCACGTCACATCGATCAAACAGAGTAAGCGTTTTCATTTTTTTATCGGACTGGACTACCCTTCTGCAGAAGACACGGAACGGGGTCTTGAAAAAGGCC
>DTXR01000089.1 GCA_012962365.1 Chromatiaceae bacterium
AAGAGGCCACAGAAGAGGCCGAATCTGAACTGCCGGAAATCGAGACGAGCGGCATTGTTCTGCAAATGGATGAGATCGATCCCGAGATTTTCGACATCTTCATGGAAGAAGCCGGGGAGGAACTGAAAGTCATTGGCAGTCAATACCCACTGTGGAAAGAAGACCACACTAATGAGCAGGCGTTACAGAATTTCAGGCGCTCTTTCCACACGCTGAAGGGCAGTGGCCGCATGGTGGGGGCACATATCATCGGCGAGCTTTCCTGGGCGGTGGAAAATCTGCTGAACCGCATCATGGAAGGCAGCGTGAAACCCGATGAAGAGGTTATTGCCTATCTCGACGACGTCATGGCAGCGGTGCCGGTGCTGGTCAAGGCGCAGGGTGAAGGCGGCGCGGTCAATATCGATGTGCCCAAGCTGGAAGCACGTGGTTTTGCCCTTGCCGAAAGAAGCGAGCAACCCGAAGAGGTTGTCGAGTCGGTAAGTGAAGCATTGTTCGATTCCGAGTTTGCCGGGCTGGAAGAGCCACTTAGCGAAGAGTTGGAACAGGAAAGTGAACTGGCAGAAGAAGGAGAAAGCGTACGGGAGCACTCCTCGATCTTGCTGGCCGACGATCTGGTGGAGATATTCAAGGCCGAATCCGCAACACATCTTGCAGTGCTCGACAGCTTCATGGCGGATTGTGATCAATGCATCGTCGATGCGGATGTGGTTCGGGCCGTTCACACCCTGCATGGCAGCTCCCATCTCGCCGAAGTCGCGCCCATGGCTACGCTGGCCGGGGAAATGGAGCACTATTGCAAACACATGCATCAGCTTTCCCATCCTGTCGGTGGGCCGGCACTGGAACTGTTCAGGCGTTTCCGGGATACCATGCAGCAAATGCTGGATGCCATCAATTCTCCCGATGTCGAGATTGAAGGCTGGGAGTCCCTAGCTGAACTCATTCGGGAACAGGATCACGCTTTGCCTGACGTGATTTCGGAGCTGCAGGCCGGCGGCGATACCGAAACGCTTTCCGACCTGACGCCTGATCACGAAACCCAGGAAGTGTTCCTGGAAGAGGCGGGCGAAATCCTGCCACAGCTGGCCGAACACCTGATGAGCTGGCAGGAAAAACCCCTGCCGGAAACGGGTGAAAAGATTCGCAGGGACCTGCACACCCTGAAGGGCGGTGCCCGTCTGGCCGGATTTGCTTCTCTGGGCGATGTGTTGCATGGCATGGAAGGATTTTTCGATGCCTTGCTGGAAACCGGAGGTGAAGTGGATGCCGGCACCAGCAGTCGTGTGGTCGAGGTGCTAGAAGACGTGGAAAGCGCCCTGGATATGCTGCATCTGAATGGCAAGCTGCCAGATTTGAGCGCCCAAATCAAAATCGCCGCTGATCTTGCGCAGGGAATGCAACAGCTCACTTCAGAATCCGAGCAATCCGTGGAAACAGATTCTGTGCTGGCCACAGAGCACTTGAACGAGGAGCCTGAGTCCATTTTGTTGTCAGAGTCCTGGTCAGAAGAAGGCGAATTTGTTCCCGAAGCGCCTGTTCAGGAAATTGCACAGTCAGAGCCGAACTTGACAATGCCGGATGTGGATCCGGAAATGCTGGAGATCTTCCTCGAAGAAGCCGGGGAAATCAGTGAACACCTGGAAGAATTCTATGGCCAGTGGATAGAGGATCTCACGGCACATTCATCTATTGATGGCTTGATGCGCAACCTGCACACCCTCAAGGGCAATGCGCGCTTTGCGGGCCTGTTCTCTCT
>DTXR01000090.1 GCA_012962365.1 Chromatiaceae bacterium
AATGATGCCGGCATGAGCCTGATTGAGAAGGCAGATACAAACATTGGTATCCAACAGAAACATCAGTCGAAGTCTGCCCGCTGTTTGAACGCCCCTTGATCAGGCCGTTCGAGCCGCTCACCTCGCCAACTGCCGAACAAATCGAAATAGCCTGCAGGCCATTGGTTTTCAACCTCCTTTTCTATCAGCAAGGCAAGATACTTAGACACGGGAAGATTGGATTTCCGCGCTTTTTCCTGAAATCTCTTGGCAAGATTGTCCGGCACGTAGCAATGCAACTGGGCCATAAAAAAACCTGAAAATGTATGTTGACTATTTGCATAATAGCACACCCGCAGGGACAAGGAGATATGCGGGAAAAGGAAACGCTCTGCGGGGGGCCGGGGGCATAAATCATATCGTTACCGTCTTTTCTCACTAACAATTTTCTGCGCCTCGACGCCCAGCACAAAATCCTTACATCGCTGGAGTCCGATCCAGATAGTCTGAGGGCCTGGAGGCCCATCGTATGTTCGATTGAGAAAGCCGCCATAGCTTGCGATCATACGGATCATCTCATCGATCGATGGGGGTATTTCCGGGGGCTGCTCTTTTTTGGTGACGATGTAGACGGCCTGCCATTCCTCGTCTTCGAAGACGATGTTGCAGGGCAGTTCCGGACAGGTTCTGCCGAGCATGGTGAGATAGAGCACACGCCAGGCGATGATCTGGTAAAAGGCCAGGGCGTTCTGGATGCGGTCGACATGCTCGAGCTGCAACTCTTCGACCTTGCAGCCTGATTTCAGAATTTTGAAGAAGACCTCCACTTGCCAGCGGCAGAGGTACCAATCGAGCATCTGTTGTGCCTGCGCGAGGGTCTCGACCGTACGGTTCGTCAGCAGGATCCACTGGACTGGCTCCTCCCCTTGTGGGGGATTTTCTTCCCGTGCGAGGATAGCGGTTACCGTTACGACCGGCTGGCCTTTTTGCGGCGGCGAGATAGGAACGGAGACGGCGCGCAGGGTTTGGGTAACGGGCCGGGCGTTGCGCCCGCGTCCCTTTGGCAGCTGAAAAGTGATCTCGCCAAGCGGCTCTGCTGAGCCAAGCAGGGTGCGGATTTTCTCCCCTTCCTCCGTCTTGCGGTCATGCTGGGAACGAATCAGCCAATCGGCGGCAAACTCGCCACGCTGGATGATCCGCTGGTGTTCGGCAAAGATATCATAGATATCCCCTTCGCGGTCGGCCATATAGACCAATTGGGTGTTGGCTCCTTCCGCGCTGAGTTGCTGCTGGTATTCACAGGCACGCTGATAGCCTTCGATCCAGCGAATCGACTCACTGTCGGCATCCTCGAAAGGCCGTGTCCAACTCCATGAATCCAGCAACCCCAAAGACAGTCGCTCAGGGGTGATCGCCAAAGAAACGTGCAGATAGAGCCCACGCCGGGTCTCATAGTTGAGCGTTCCCAACCCCTCGATATCGCTCTTCTTGGTGTAGTCCAGCTCGGTGGTGTCTTGCGCCACCAGTACCACGTTATGGTCTTTAGCCCTCTCCAGCGTGCATTGAACGTGGGGTTCGAGAATCTTCTGCGGGGCCACCTCCTGGTGCGCAAACAGGTTGTAGGCCGCCTTGGTTTCGCTCCAGCCGCCGGTAGCCATGGGAATACTGCCCTGCGGCTTTTGACCCAGCTGTTCGATCACCGCGCA
>DTXR01000091.1 GCA_012962365.1 Chromatiaceae bacterium
AAAGGATGCAAAACTAGCATAAATCGGGCCGGAATTACACGCCGGAGCCGATGGAAAAAAGAGCCTATGGAAAAAAAACAGCCTGCTGTCAGAGTTCAAAGAAGTTGAATATCGGCGATAAATCAACAGACTAGGAAGTTCGTCACATATAGCGGCTGGTGACCGGGGAATACAGCCCTTGCCCAAAGGTGGTGACAGTTGATAGATTACCGCTCTTGAATCGGGATTGACCGCTGTCGTTTCCCGCCCAACCCTCAATACTCACAACCGGCAAGCAAACCGGGATAACGGATCTACTCGATGCTTTTCAGACGTCTGCGCGGCTTTTTCTCCAATGACCTGTCCATTGATCTGGGCACGGCCAACACCCTTATTTATGCGCGTGACCGGGGGATCGTGCTCAACGAGCCATCCGTGGTCGCCATTCGCGAAGATCGTGGCCGGGGCATGAAGGCCGTCGCTGCCGTGGGTGAGGATGCGAAAAAAATGCTGGGCCGCACACCGGCCAACATCACCGCCATCCGCCCCATGAAAGATGGTGTGATCGCCGATTTCACCGTCACCGAGAAGATGCTGCAGTATTTCATCCACAAGGTGCATGAATCACGGCTGATCCGTCCCAGCCCGCGGGTGCTGATCTGTGTGCCCTGCGGTTCCACCCAGGTGGAGCGCCGGGCGATCAAGGAATCGGCAGCAGGTGCCGGCGCCCGCGAGGTGTATCTCATCGAGGAGCCCATGGCGGCGGCCATCGGCGCCAGCCTGCCCGTGGATGAAGCCCGGGGTTCCATGATCCTGGACATCGGCGGTGGCACTTCCGAAGTGGCCATCATCTCGCTCAACGGTATCGTGTACGCCAATTCGGTGCGTATCGGCGGCGACAAGTTCGACGAGGCCATCATCAACTATGTGCGCCGCAACTACGGCAGCCTGATCGGTGAGGCAACCGCCGAGACCATCAAGCACAAAGTGGCCAGCGCCTGGCCCGAGAACGAAGTGCAGGAGATCGAGGTCAAGGGCCGTAACCTGGCGGAGGGCATCCCCCGCAGCTTCACACTCAACAGCAACGAAATTCTCGAAGCCCTGCAGGAGCCGCTCTCCGGCATCGTGGACGCGGTGCGCAAGGCGCTGGAGCAGACCCCGCCGGAGCTGGGCGCGGACGTGGCCGAGCGCGGCATCGTGCTCACCGGCGGCGGTGCGTTGCTCAAAGGGTTGGATCGCTTGCTGGAAGAAGAGACCGGACTGCCGGTTATCGTGGCCGAAGACCCAATGACTTGTGTGGCGCGTGGTGGGGGCCGTGCGCTGGAGTTGATGGACGAAAAAGCCGGGGACTTTTTCAGCGTCGAATAGGAGCCTCGCCACAGGTATGGAATAACGCAGCACAAGGAGCCCTGTTATCAAGTTCATTTTTGCCGAAGGACCCTCCCAGGGCGCCCGTGTCATCGGGGCCATGATTCTATCCATCCTGCTGATGGTGATGGATCATCGTTTTCATCAGACGGAAACCCTGCGCAGCACCCTGTCTCTGCTCACCTACCCGATTCAGTTTCTGGCGGAAACCCCCAGCAACATCGGCCGTTGGGTGGCGGAAACCCTGCAGACCCGTGCCGATCTGCAGGCATCCAATCAGCGACTCTACAAGGAAAACCTCAAACTCAAGGCAGAACTGCAGCTGGTCGCTGCATTGCAGGCCGAGAACGAGCGCCTGCGCGACCTGCTGGGCTCCGCCTACAAGATCGGCAACCGGGTGCTGGTGGCGGAGCTTTCCGCCATGGATCTGGATCCTTTCCGTCAGCAGATCATTATCGACAAGGGCAGCAATTCCGGCGTGTTCGAAGGCCAGGCGGTGCTGGATGCCCATGCGGTAATGGGGCAGGTCATACATGTCAGCCCTCTGAGCGCCACGGTGTTGCTGATAACTGATGTGGAGCATTCTCTGCCGGTTCAGGTGTTGCGCAACGGTCTGCGTACCATCGCCGTTGGGAGCGGCGGCATCAATGAGTTGGAAATGCCCTATTTGCCCAATAATGCGGATATCCGCCCCGACGACCTGCTGGTTACCTCCGGGCTGGGTGGCAAGTTTCCCCCAGGGTACCCGGTGGCCAAGGTCACTGAAGTGAAACGCGAACCCGGCAAGCCCTTTGCCACGGTACTGGCACGTCCTCTGGCGCAGCTCGATCGCACCCGGGAAGCGCTGCTGGTCTGGGAGGTGAACCTGCCGCCGGAGTTTCCCGAGGACGAAGCCACATCGGCAGAGCCGGCAGCGGCCTTGCCCGGGACAGCGGTGGCCACCCCATGACGCCGGAAATCCCCCACGGCCGGGCCACGATCATGCTGACGCTGATCGTCAGCCTGGTGCTGAGCGTGATGCCTATGCCGGAAAATCTGCAATATTACCGTCTGCAGTGGGCGGCTCTGGTGCTGATCTACTGGTGCATGGCGCTGCCCGAACGCGTGGGTGTGGGCATCGGCTTTTTCGTCGGTCTGCTGCTGGATATCCTCACCGGCACGCTGCTGGGACAGCATGCTTTCGGCCTTTCGGTGATCAGTTTCATTACGGTGAAGACCCACAAGCGGGTACGGGTGTTTCCCCTATGGCAGCAGTCGGTATTCGTCGCCCTGCTGCTGTACGTCGATCGCCTGCTGTTTTTCTGGGTGGATGGCACCATCGGGCGGCCGGCGAGCATGTTTGAATCCTGGGTGGCGCCGTTACTCGGCGGTCTGATTTGGCCCTGGCTGTTCATCATCTTCCGGGATCTGCGACGGCGTTTCCATGTCAGGTAACCTGGATTTCAAGGATTACCGCCGCGAAGGCAGGTTGTTCACTCATCGCGCCATCGTCGCCGGCTTGCTGGTTGTCATCCTGTTGGGCAGCATCGTCGGGCGCATGGTCTATCTGCAGATCATCGATCATGAGCATTTCACCACCCTGGCTCAGGATAACCGGGTCAAGCTGATCCCCCTGCCCCCTACCCGCGGGCTGATCTATGACCGGAAGAATCGCCTGCTGGCGTTGAACCGGCCCGCATTCAACCTCGAGATCATCCCGGAAGTGGTGCCGGATCTGGAAAAATCCTTGGCGGAGTTATCGGCGCTGATCGAGATCGCTCCTGCCGACAAAGAACGCTTCTACAAGCTCAAACGGCAGAAGCGGCGTTTCGAGAGCATTCCTATAAAATTGGACATCTCTCAGGAAGAAGCCGCCCTGTTCTCCGTCAATCGCTACAAGTTTCCGGGAATTTCCATACAAGCGCGCCTCACCCGAACCTATCCGATGAAAGATCTCATGGCCCATGTGGTGGGTTATGTGGGGCGTATCAGCCTCAAGGATCTCAAAACCATCGATGCGTCGAACTATGCGGGTACCACCTATATTGGCAAGACGGGTGTGGAAAAATCCTATGAAGACATCCTGCATGGCAAGGTGGGTCTACAGCAGGTGGAAGTCAATGCCCTGGGCAAGCCCGTGCGGGTGCTGCAGGAAAAGCCGCCGCTACCCGGCCGC
>DTXR01000092.1 GCA_012962365.1 Chromatiaceae bacterium
AATATGATCGGCTTCGTCGATGGCCAGGCGCACCTGCTTGTCCATGAGCACTTCCACGCCTTCCCGCTCACCGCTGATACCGCCGGTATCCACAACCACATAGGGACGATTGCCGATTCGGCCGACGCCATACTGACGATCACGGGTGAGCCCTGGCTGATCCGCCACCAGGGCGTCCCGGCTGCGGGTCAGGCGATTGAACAGCGTGGATTTGCCCACATTGGGCCGGCCCACCAAGGCGATGACGGGAAGCATAATCTATTCTGGCAACCTCAGCGCGGTGAGCTTGCCATCACTGGACAGCACATACAGGCTGTCATCGACCACCAGAGGCGCAGCAACGATGGCATCCCCGACATCCATGCGTGCAGCCATGGCGCCATCTTCCGAGGACAGCCAGTGCAAATAGCCCTCGAAGTCACCAACGACGGTGAAGTCCCCCTGCAACGCCGGAGCGCTCAGCTGACGATTCATCAGGGCTTTTTGCCGCCATCGGGCAGAACCCGTATCGGGGTCCAGAGACCATACGAATCCCTGCGCATCGCTGACCGCCAATTGCTGCCAGTTCACTGCAAGGTTGTTATACACGGATATCTTGCGTTTCCAGAATTCCTTGCCACTGCCTTCGCCCAGTGCGGCCACATCACCCTGATAAGCCCCGCCATACACGCTTCCGCTGTAAAGCAGGGGATCCGTATCGACATCCACCATGCGTTCCAGATCGGAGCGCCCCGCAGGAACGGTGATACGACTTTCCCATTCGACTAAGCCGGAATCCAGAGACAGGGCAATCATCTTGCCGCCAGCCAGACCGCAATACACACTGCCGCCACTGATGACGGGAGAACTGCTGCCCCGCAAGGTCAGCACGGGCACCTTGTGGTCATACAGCCACAGCTGCTCTCCACTGGTGGCATCCAGCCCAAAAAGCTTGCCATCACCGGTATGAACCACCACCACGCCGCCGCCGATGGCGGGAACCGCGAGAATTTCACTGCTCAGCGCCTTGCGCCACAGCTCCTCCCCGTTCCCGGCATCGAACAGCACCAGTTGCCCTTCTGCTGTCCCCAGGGCCAGCAAACCATCGGCCACACCCGGCCCTGCCGACACCGGCAACCCGGTTTCCACTTTCCAGACAGGTTTCCCTGCATCCGCATCCACAGCAAACAGGTCGCCTTCGGTATTGGCAACATAGAGCACACCGTTATCAACTGCGGGCTTCAAACGCTGCAGATCGGAAGAAGCATCACCGATAGCCATGCTCCACACCTGCTGCGGCTGAACGGTGGGAGTGAAATCCACCAGCTCTGCAGGCTCGAGCGCGGGGTCATCACTACTGAACCATTCTCTTGGGTCGGCCATGGTGCCGCAACCGGACAACAGGTTGGATGCCAGCAGCAGTATCGGCAATCGGAGCAACAGCTTCATTGCCTACCCACCCAGTTCCGTCAGTTTCATGCTGATCAGGGTCGGGTTGCTGACACCTTTTTCCAGCGCCTGCGCAAATGCACTTCTGGCAGCTTCCCTGTCACCCCTGGCTAGTTTCACCTCAGCCTGAATGCTGAGAAATTCACCTTGGTAGGCGTCATCAGCAGGATTTGCAACCAGTGCTGCGGCTTCGTCCAGATCCTGCATATCCAGCAACAGGCGCGCCAGGCGGATTTTCGCCAACCGGGTGATGGCATCCTTGCTGCTGTTGTCCAGCACCCACTGCAGCTTGACCTTTGCCTTGTCCTTGTCACCTGCTTCATACTGCAATCTGGCCATTTCCAGTGCGGTGAACAGGGCGTAGGTCGAGCCCTTGTATTCCTTGATCAGCGCTTCACCACGCTGTTCCGCTGTTTCCAGGTTTCCCACCAGGGCAGCTTGGGAAAAACTCTCGAAATTGGCAGAGGCATTCTCCGCCTGAATTCTCTGGTATTCCAGCCAGCCCTTGCCACCACCGACTACAGCCAACCCCAGGGCGACACCGCCAATAACCGACTTGCCGTTCTCTTTCCACCATTTCTTGATGGCTTCGACCTGTTCTTCTTCTGTCTGATAGGTACTCACTGAATCACTCTCCAATCTCTTCTTTTAGAAATTCCGCCAACTCGTTATGAGCGACGGAAAACTGTTCCCGCTGTTCACGCAGCCATTTGATACCGGCCTTCTGCTGCTGCAATTCATCTTCGCCCAGGATGAGGGCGATCTGTGCGCCGCTGCGATCCGCCTTCTTGAACTGGGACTTGAAACTGCCACCGCCACAGTTTACCTGCAATCTCAGGCTGGGCAAGGCGTCGCGCAGGGTTTCCGCCAGCACCATGCCTGGCCCCTGTACCTTTTCTCCGGCAAGCACAAGATAGGCGTGGGGATTGCCATGAGCGTCTTTTGGTGTCAGCTCTTCAAGCACGCCGACCACTCGGTCCACGCCCATGCCAAACCCAACGGCTGGCGTCGGTTTGCCACCCAGCTGTTCCACCAGGCCATCGTAACGGCCACCGGCACA
>DTXR01000093.1 GCA_012962365.1 Chromatiaceae bacterium
CACCTTGCCCTCATGCCAGAGCTTGTACAGCACGGTGCGGATCTCGGCCACACTCATGACCTTTTCATCGCCCACCGGCTGGGTGGTGCAGTTGCAGCCGGCGTAGCAGAACACGCAGCGCAGGTTGCACTTGTAGGTGATGGCCACTTCGGACAGTATGGGCAGGTCTGAAAAATGCCGGTCGAATACCTCCACCTCGACCCCGGGATGACCGGAATCGGCGGTGACATGCCCTTCCAGCACGCCGCGCACACCGTGCAGGAACAGCGCCACCTGCTCCAGTTTGCCGCGATCGCCGCCCAGACCACGAACAACCGAAGCAATCTTACCGCCATCGAGCAGAAACTTGAGAATCTGTGCGCCCTGGGCATTGAGCTTCTGGGCCTGGTTTGGGCGCTTGATGAGGATGTTGTCCTCGGTGCGCACGAAGATGTAGGGGCCGACGTTGCGGATGAATTCATCCACCCAGGACAGATCGGGCAGCACCGCCTCCGATGCCGGGGTGATCAGCGGCTTGCGACGTTCCCGCCAGCTGTTCGTCACTGCATCCCATCCCGCCTTCAGGAATTTCATCAGTGCGATCCCCCGCTGACGCAGGCTGAATGGCAAGCGCTGTGGCAGGCGGAATGACAGGCCGAGTGACAGGCGCTGTGACAGGCGGAATGGCAGGCGTCGTGGCAGACATTCAGCTCCATGGCGATATCCGTATCCAGGGGGCCATGAATGATATGGTCGGCAGTCACCGGCATGTCCGTGGCATACCTGGCCGGGTCACCCTGCCCCCGGCTCCAGGGGTGGTGATAATAGGGATGCCGATTGTGATACCAGTAGTACCAGCGATCAGCATCATTCATCTGCCCCACGCCGGTACCGGCCGCTGCCACGAACGCCTCGACCTGCTTGCGGTAGTATTTCTGGGTGGCTTCTATATCCGCATCCCAGGCCTTGAGCTGTACATTTTTCACCGCCGTGTTCATCAGATCCTCAAGCTCAGCCTGGGAGAGCTCACCATCATCTGCCAGGGCGCGGTAGAACTGGCGCTCATATGCGTCCAGTTCATGCAGGTTGGGCACCTCCAGCACGTTCACGCGCAACGGCGATTCTGATGCGATCTTCACAAAGCCCTCCAGCACCAGGGAATTGAGCATGGAGGAGACGATGAGCTTGAAAGGGATCTCCAGATAGAAAGCCGCCTCCAGGGGCGTCAGATCCTTGCACACCTTGCCCGGCTTGCGGAACTCGGAGAGCACCAGCTTGGGCGGCGTCCAGTCCAGGTTCTCCCAGCGGATCTCGTCCAGCCCTTCCCTGGCCTTGAGCATGGAGCGCTGCTTGCCTTTCATCACGCCAAAGAAGGCGGCGATGGCCGCCAGGCCGATAACCAGCAACAGGGGATTTCCCGCATCCGATGCCCTGCCTGGCATGGCGGCAGCCTGCTGCACCGGCCTGTCGGCAAGGCGGAACCACTGGGCAGGCAGATAGAACTGCACCCGCATGTGGAAACGGTTGCCGGGATCATTCCGGTGAAACACCAGCAGCAGGCGATTGTTGGGGCCACGCTGGTAATCGATGAGGTATTTTTCGTTCACCCAAGGCTCGGTGAGCACCAGCCGTCCGCTGTCCACCACCTGGCGGGGATTGACCTGTTCATCCGGCAGCTGGTACGGCGTGAGCACTTTCAGCGTGTAATGATCCTGGTTCGAGGCTTCATCCCACTGCACCGGCGCCCAGTTGAAATACATCAGTTCCCGGCCATCATCCGCCGTGGTCGGCCCGAGATAGCCGGCCGAGTGAAAGTCTGTTTTGAAGGGCAGGCTGAAGGTAATCGTTCGCCCTGTTGCCACACCCTGGCCGTTGGCCAGCAGAATGTCCCACTTGCCGCCGGAGATCTGGCGGATATCCAGCCGGTATTTGTTGCCCTGGCTGTCCACGGCAGCAGCTTCATCGATAGCCATGCCAACCTTCAGCTTGCCATTGCCTTCGAAATAAAAGCCGTGCATCTCGCCGGACGTGACTTTCCATTGAACCTGGTAAAGCACCACGGCACTGCCATCGGCCTCGAGATCCACCGTGGTTTCCACGAAGCGGATTTCGCCCTTGCCGGCTTGGGCGAAGGAAGAAAACAGCAGCAGTACGACAAGCAGGAAAAGCAGGCGCTGGATCATGGATCTACTGTTGGTTGCCACAGGGATTCCCGGTCATATTACCCCACACATAACATGGCAGCCAGGATTGTTTCCCGGATCAGGGCACCGAAGACCAATGATCTTCAGTGCCTTCTCCCGCTTTAATAACTACCGGGCTGGATGGTCTCGGCACCTGTTCCCAGCGTGGCGTAGCTGCCCAGTGTTTGAGCGATTTCACCCAGCGTGGGATATTGGGCATTCCACGGCTCAGAGAAAACACCCCGGCAGGTCATGCGCAGCACGTCCGGTTGCTTTTCGGAATACAGCCAGAAATGATAGCCCAGAAAGATGTCCGCAGGGCTGCTGTCCACTTCCGCACCGGCAAGCGTCAGGGAGGCCAGTTGCACAGGGCGCCACGACGCCACTTCGTCCATCAGATGCTGTACCCGGTTGACCACGAAGGTATCCGGCTCAATGGTCTGGGGCTGCTCGCTGAGGTTGCGCACCTCGAAGCTGCAGCTGATGTCGTATTGATTGAAACCCAGGGATGGCAGCATCCGTCCCTGTTGCAGGAAGACCCTCGCATTACCGGGAGCAACCGCGAGGGGCTGGTGCAGCACGACCCGGTAGCCGCTGTCTTTGTTGCTGTAGTCCGGCACCCAACTGGTACAGCTGGTCAGCAGAAAAACCACCAACAGAGACAGCAAGACAGGTTTCATTTTCGAACGCCTTCAATGGATAAATAGACATGGATGTCTTCGGCAGCATCGCCCAGGATCTTTGCTTCTTTCATGTTCCAGTCCGACAGGTGCAGTACCGTGCTGCCCTCAAAACCCCGGCGGTAACCGCCCCAGGGATCTGGCCCGTTGCCCACATCACTGACATCTATGGCTATTTCCTTTGTGATACCGCGCAAGGTGAAATTGCCCTTGAGTACCGCCTTGCCGTCACCTTTCTGCTCCCAGGCCGTGCTCACGAAGCTTGCCTCGGGAAACTTGCCCACATCGAAAAACCGCTTGCTGCGCAGATGTTTGTCCCGCTCTGCATGGTTGCTGTCCAGGCTGGCGACATCGATGGACACCTTTACCCTGTTGGTCTCGGGGCGCTTGCCATCATAGCTGAATTCGCCTTCAAACTTGTTGAA
>DTXR01000094.1 GCA_012962365.1 Chromatiaceae bacterium
ACATCAATCGCTCCGGCACCCGCCGCGAGGAGCTGCTGACCAAGCCCGACGAGTTGCAGATGATGTGGATCCTGCGCAGGGTGGTCCACGACATGGACGAGGGCATGCTGGACGGCAAGGCCGCCATGATCCGCTTCCTCAACCTGTGCGCCGCCGAGCCGGACATCGCCAAGGTGCCCTTCATGATCGACTCCTCTAAGTGGGAGATCATCGAGGCGGGCCTGCAGTGCGTGCAGGGCAAGGCCATCGTCAACTCCATCTCCATGAAGGAAGGCGAGGACAAATTCCGCGAACAGGCGCGCCTCTGCCGCCGTTACGGGGCGGCCGTCATCGTCATGGCCTTCGACGAGGAAGGCCAGGCAGATACCTTCGAACGCAAAACCGAGATCTGCGGGCGCGCCTACCGCATCTTGGTGGATGAGCTGGATTTTCCCGCGGAAGACATCATCTTTGATCCCAACATCTTCGCCGTGGCGACCGGCATAGAGGAGCACAACAACTATGCGGTGGATTTCATCGAGGCCACCCGCTGGATCAAGGAACACCTGCCCCATGCCCTGATTTCCGGCGGCGTGTCCAACGTTTCCTTCTCTTTCCGTGGCAATAACCCCGTGCGCGAAGCCATTCATTCGGTGTTCCTGTACCACGCCATAAAGGCCGGCATGGACATGGGCATCGTCAATGCCGGCCAGCTGGTGGTCTATGACGAAGTGCCTGAAGAGCTGCGCAAGGCGGTGGAAGATGTCATCCTCAACAAGGATCCGGAAGCGGGCGACCGGCTGGTGGATATCGCTCCCAACTATGTGGGCGATGGCTCGGTTCAGAGCAAGAAGGAAGACCTGGAATGGCGTTCCTGGCCCGTGGAAAAACGCTTGGAGCACTCCCTGGTGAAGGGCATCACCGAGTTCATCGATGAGGACACGAAGGAGGCGCTGGACAACCTGGGCCGCCCCATCAACGTCATCGAAGGCCCCTTGATGGCGGGCATGAACGTGGTCGGCGATTTGTTTGGCGCGGGCAAGATGTTCCTGCCCCAGGTGGTGAAATCCGCCCGGGTGATGAAGAAATCCGTGGCCTGGCTGGAACCCTATCTCGAAGCGGAAAAGGCCGAGTGCCCGGCAGAGAATGCCGGCCGCATCCTTATGGCCACGGTAAAGGGTGACGTGCATGACATCGGCAAGAACATCGTGGGCATCGTGCTGCAGTGCAACAGCTACGAAGTCATCGACCTGGGGGTGATGGTGTCCGCAGACAAGATCCTGCAGACAGCCAGGGATGAGGAAGTGGACATCATCGGCCTGTCCGGCCTCATCACCCCGTCTCTGGACGAGATGGTGCATGTGGCCAAAGAGATGCAACGCCAGGGCTTCACCATTCCCTTGATGATCGGCGGCGCCACCACTTCCAAGGCGCACACCGCCGTGAAGATCGAGCCCCAGTACGAACACGGCGCGGTCTATGTGGCGGATGCCTCCCGCGCCGTGGGTGTGGCCAGCACCCTGCTCTCGGCGGATCAGAAAGGCGATTTCCTCGCCGATTTGAAGGATGACTACCAAGCCGTGCGCCAGAGCCGGGAGAAAAAGAACGAGGCGCGCAAGCTGGTGCCCATCGCCGAGGCCTGCGCCAACCCTACGCCTGTTGATTGGGCGCAATGGCAGCCCACGCAGCCGAGGGCGCTGGAAGCGGCTCCGGACAATATAAAGATCATCCGCAAAGGCGCCGGCCTGCTGGCTGTGTATGAAGACATCCCCCTGGAAGAACTGATCCCCTACATCGACTGGACCTTCTTCTTCCACGCCTGGCAGTTGCGCGGCCGCTACCCGAAGATTCTGGATGATGCCGAAAAGGGGGAAGAAGCACGCAAGCTGTTCGCCGACGCACAGGAGATGCTGGAAAAAATCCAGCAGGAGAAATGGCTGCGCGCCCGGGCCGTGGTGGGCCTGTTCCCGGCCAACGCCGTTGGTGACGATATAGAAGTCTACGCAGATGATGAACGCAGGCAGGTGCTCACCACCTTCCACAACCTGCGCAAGCAGGGCAAGCAGCCCAAAGGCAAGTACAATGAGTGTCTGGCCGACTTCATCGCCCCAAAAGACAGCGGCAAGGCCGACTGGCTGGGCGCCTTCGCCTGCACCGCCGGGGAAGGCATAGACGACAAGATTGCCGACTTCGAAAAGGATCATGACGACTATTCCAGCCTCATGCTCAAGGCGCTGGCAGATCGTCTCGCCGAGGCCCAGGCCGAATGGCTGCATGAGCAGGTTCGCAAGGAACTGTGGGGATATGCAGGTAAGGAAGCGCTTACTAACGA
This sequence comes from Chromatiaceae bacterium, assembly GCA_012962365.1. GTDB lineage: Bacteria > Pseudomonadota > Gammaproteobacteria > Chromatiales > Chromatiaceae > Thiolapillus. The sequence continues at coordinate 2,312 of DTXR01000094.1, forward strand.
CGAGCTGATCGCAGAAAAATATGAGGGGATACGCCCCGCCATGGGCTACCCTGCCAGCCCGGATCACACCGAAAAAGACCTACTGTGGGAGCTGCTGGACGCGGAGAAAAATACCGGCATCTGGCTCACCGAGAGCAAGGCCATGGTGCCCACGGCGGCGGTGAGCGGCCTGTATTTCTCTCATCCGGACGCCCGCTATTTTGCCGTGGGCAAGATCAACCGTGATCAACTGGAAGACTACGCCAGGCGCAAGGGCATGGAGCCAAAGGTGCTGGAAAGGTGGCTGGGGCAGAATCTGGCCTACGAGCCGGAAGACTGATGCCGGAGCAGGATCTGAAAATCCTTCAGCGACAGGCGCGGGATTTTCGTGATGGCTTTCAGACGGTGCTCATGGCAACAGCATCGCTTGACGGAGAAGCGGACATCAGTTATGCGCCTTTCGTGCTGGATGCTTCAGAGGGCATCTGTGTCTTTGTCAGCCAACTGGCCCGGCACACCCGGAACCTGCTCGACTCACCGCGCGCCAGCCTCATGTTCATTGCCGACGAGGAGGGCAGCCGCAACCTGTTTGCCCGCCGGCGGCTGATACTCCAGTGCAAGGCGCGGCAGCTGCCGGAAGAGGAAGCCGGGCCTGTTCTGCAGCAGATGCAGGAGCAGTTTGGAAAAACTGTGGAACTGCTTCGTTCCCTGCCGGATTTTCTTCTGTTCCGGTTTGATGTTGAAAACGGCAGTTATATCAAGGGTTTCGGGCAGGCCTGGGCGTTATCTGGAAATGAATTGAAGATCCTGCAGCTTCGAAATGGCTGAGCAACCTGTCGAGCTAATCGGGCGAAACAGGGCGCTTGTCTGGGAAGGGCAAGCTTCCTCGCACTGATTATTCAGGAACGGTAAGACCGCTGGCTTGCGCTTGCCGAAGTATGGCATCAAGCAGTACGGCCAGTTCTGACGATTCCTTGCGCGGCAGGCCACGGCCAAAATCACGGATCATGTTGGACAAATCCTGATCCTGCCTTTCCCTGGCTATAGCCGGGTAAAGGTGCATGCACACCTTGTCTAACTCCAGTGCGGCCATGATGCCGGGTGACTGCAGATAGCGCCGGGCCATGGGAACAAATTCGTTGAACAACCTCTGGCAATCTTCATTCAGCATGGTCGTCTCCTTGTTGATATGATCGATACAGGTTCATAGGGATATCGGGCGGGATATTCTATTCATCCGCTCTGATGTTGCCAAACCGATTTGCCGCAGAACTGGAAGAATAGGACATGGAAAAGCGAAAGCACAATGAGGAACTGCTCAAGGATGCCGCCCTGCTGCAACTGCAAAAAAGCAACGCGCTGGAACAGCAGCTCAAGGCGATCCGTCAGAATACCGAGCAGACGCAAATCCACCTGCTGGAGTTGCAGAAGGAAGTCAAAAAAGCCCGGCGCAGTATTCGCATCTTCTGGCTGGCCGAGCTGTTGGGCCCCATCATGGCCATTGCGCTGATACTGGGTGGCGCCTGGTATGCGCTCAAGTATGCCGAAGCGCATTATCTGGGGGGCGAATCCGTCATCGATAAATTTCTGCTGAAAGATGAACAAGCCAGAGGGTCGGTGAAAAAGTCAAGCACATGAGTTCTGCCAACCCCCGGTGCCAGTGGCGAAATTTCCTGATCATCAGCGATAAGGCAGAGATCTGTCGCCAACGGGCGCTATCCTTGTTGCCCAGTGGGTCTGCGCTCTGGATAAGCACCCATGCGCCAAAGGGAACACAAGCCCTGCCGCCGGGGAAGGTCGACGAGTTGCTGGGGCAGGACATTGCCCATCTGGTTTTTGATGCTCAGGATGGATTTGATGCAGATGCCTTCGCCATCGCAGCCGGGCTGGTAAGGGGGGGTGGCCGGTTTCTGCTGCTCGTACCACCCCTGGATGAATGGTCGGGCAAATCGCAAAGCAGGTTTGTCCGGCGGCTGGCGGCTATCTGCATGGATTACCGGGCTACAGAGGCCGAAGCCCCGCCAGGCCACGCAAAGCAGCATCAGGCAGCCTTTGCCACGGTGGAACAGGACAGGGTTGTGGACCTGCTGTGGCATGCCGTTCACGGCCACAGCAAGCGCCCGGTCGTCGTCACCGCAGATCGTGGCCGGGGAAAATCCGCGGCATTTGGCATGGCCGCAGCAAAGCTGCTGGAGGAGGGTGGCAGGACGCTGCTGGTGACAGCGCCACGCATGAACGCAACGCTGGCGCTGTTCCGCCATGCCGGCCTCGCCCTGCCCGAGGCTCATGAGCACCAGGGGCTGATCGAATACGGCAATGCCCGCCTGCAGTTCGTGGCGCCGGATGAGCTGGTGAAGAACCAACCTGCCTGCGACCTGCTGCTGGTGGATGAAGCGGCGGGAATTCCCCTGCCGCTGCTCGAGAAGTTGCTGCGGCACTATCGGCGTATCGCCTTTGCCACCACCGTGCATGGTTACGAAGGCAGCGGCAGGGGCTTTTCCCTGCGCTTTTCCCGGCTGCTGGACAAACTCCGCCCCCAGTGGAAGCGCCTGACCATGGAGGAGCCCGTGCGCTGGGCGGCGGATGACCCGCTGGAGAAATTCACTTTCCGGGCGCTGTTGCTGGACGCGGAACCCGCCGGGCTTCCTCAGGATAACCGGCTGGATGCGAACAGGCTGATCGTCGAACAGGTACCCAGAGACAAACTCCTGCAGGATGAGTCTCTGCTGCGGCAGGTGTTTGGCCTGCTCATCAGCGCCCATTACCGCACCACACCCACGGATCTGAAACATCTCATGGATGCCGAGAATCTTGCTCTGTGGGTGGGCCGGATCGATGGGCGCCCGCTTGCCGCCATGCTGGTGGCAACAGAGAATGCATTGCCGCCGGCGCTGCATCCAGAGATTCTGAAAGGCAGGCGCCGGCCGGCGGATCATCTCCTGCCGTTGACGGTGGCGGTGCAGTGCGGTTTTCCGAACGTGCTGAATTTGCGCTGTGAAAGGGTGGTGCGTATCGCGGTGCACCCGGCGTTGCAGTGCCGGGGCATCGGTAGCCGGATGTTGCGCAGCCTGCACGAGAGTGCACCCCGGCGTGGGGTGGATCTGCTGGGGAGCAGCTTTGGCGCCACGCCGGAGCTGGTGCGTTTCTGGCGCAGCAATGGCTTCGAACCGGTGCGCCTGGGCTTCCGTCGGGAGGCCAGCAGTGGTGCGCACTCGGTGCTGGTTCTGCAGGGAATCTCGTCGCCGGCCAGGGAGATTCGGAAGGCCAGCCGGGCGCGATTCAAGGATCAGTTTCCCCTACAGCTGGCAGAGGTCTTTGTCGATCTGGCGCCCTCTCTGGTCTGCATCCTACTGCGGGAGGAAGGTGAGAACACTGCCCGGCTTTCAGAGGATGACCTGGTATCCTTGCAGGCCTTTGCCGCCGGGGGACGCCAGTACTTGGATTGCCTGGGGGCTTTGTATCGGCTGGCTTTGCAGCAACTCCAGTCGGGTACCGAAGACACGGCTGTTCTGGTGCTCAAGCTGCTGCAAAAGCAACCCTGGCAGGAAGTTGCAGGAGCTATGGGGCTTCCTGGTAAAAAGGCCGTGCAGGAGCGCTTGCGCCAGCGGGTAGCGGTATTCCTGGCATCTTGACTTTTCTCAACGCGAAAACCTCGTCATTCCGTTGTAATAAATTTTTTAATGGAGTGAGAGAGAAAAGATCATGACAGGTAAATCTTCCAAGAACAACCATAGCGTGTCATCTATAAGATGCGTAGAGAGGTCCATGCTATTCCATACCTTTCCAAAGCGGTGAAGCAAATAAGTC
>DTXR01000095.1 GCA_012962365.1 Chromatiaceae bacterium
CTCAGATCGCAGTCTGGAAAAACGTTCGATTGGGATGATATAGCCTATCACGTTCACCAAGAGTATCTCCAGGATGATAGGTCTCGGCGTTATCGCCACATAATCATCGACGAAGGGCAAGATTTCTCACCAGAGATGATCCGATCACTTGCATCCGCCATTCCGGGGGATGGCTCTCTCACTTTTTTCGGAGATGTGGCACAACAGATATACGGACAACGTACGTCATGGCGTTTTGCTGGCCTTGCCGTTCCGCAGACCTGGGAATTCAAGGAAAACTATCGAAACACGAAGCAGATAGCCCGTCTGGGATTGGCTATTTCTGCAATGCCATATTTCGAGGGGATCGCTGATATCGTTGAGCCAACTTCCCCGCGTGCTGACGGTCCGTTACCCACCCTCGTCGAGTGCGATGACCGGAAGCAACAGATAGAAGTGGCTGTTCGAGTGGCAAAAGACTCGGGACGGACGAAGAGCGTTGCGGTCCTTTTCAAGAACCGTGACCAGGAGGGATTCATCAGCGCAAAACTGCCGGGTCATGCGAAACGGCTTCACCGAGACATGGATTCTTGGAACGATGGCCCTGGAATTTACTATGGGACCTATCATTCAGCGAAAGGCCTTGAGTTTGATCTCGTGATCCTTCCGTTTCTTGAAAAGGACAATCTGCCCGATCCTGATCATATAGCGTCGCACGGCGAAGAGGATGCCTTGACACACGATGGCCGCCTGATTTATGTGGCCGTCACCCGCGCTAAAACGGACCTTCTATTGCTGTACTCCGACACAATTACTCCTTTGCTCCCAACGAAGTCCTCACTCTATGGGAGGACAACACCATGAGGAGGATTCAGAGGGAGTGTCAGCGCCGTGGAATTACACGGTTGTGCATTTTACCCAGTCAAGAAATCTCGCACACATCCTTGGTGATTGTGATGGCATCTTTTCAAGGCATCGCCTTCGGGCGTCGGATTTACCACACAATCCTACTGATCCAGATCGCTGGGACGGATGCGAAGATTTGGTTTGTTGCTCTCTTGAATATCCCAACGTCTATTATTTTGCCAGAGTTCGTGAGCAAGACCACTTGTTCAAGGACTGGGTCGTCCTAATGATAAAACCAGATTTTCTGTGGATGCCTGGAACCAAGTTTTGCCCCACTAATGCAGCCACGGCAAGAGGGGCATATATCGGAGAAGGGTATGACGCTTTCATTTCGCTTTTCGCCGACACTGCACCCGGCATTTCCTTCAGCAGGCCAGCAGGGCACCTTCCGTGTGCGCCGACGAATATTCAGGCTGAAGTGCTGGTACCCGATCCGATCCCTATTGATGACATCACAGCTATTGCAGTGGCAGATGAGGACCAGGCAAGGAGGGAGATATGCTGCGCCTCTCTTCAGGGGCTTTCAATCGATAAGGATATTCTCGTAGTTCCCGATTTCTACCAACGACAAAGATTGGCCAGGACCATTCAGAGGGGGAATCGTGTAAACGAGATCATCTTTGATAATGGAGGTGATCATGGCCAATAAGCCAGAAGGAAACATAACGAAAAAGGCCGTGGGGGGCATGCTCGGAGCCGCCTGCGGTGATGCCTTGGGATGGCCGAACGAACGTGTAGGCCGGTCCGCGCCAGACAAAAACAGATCCAAGGGACCGCTTGCGGAATTCCGAAAATGGACGCGTAGGTCGGGAGGCCGTTATTACCCTCACGAGGAGACAATCAATGCTGGAACTTACAGTGATGATACCCAGCTAATTCTTTGCATTGCCAGATCCCTGCAGCATGGAACGCAATGGTGGGATAGATTCTGTCGTGTCGAACTCCCGTTTTGGACCCTTTATGAAAGAGGTGGCGGTGGAGCGACGAAGCGGTCTGCCGATGCTTGGACAGACGGTGTCCCGCCTTGGTCAGAAGAAAGAAAGAAGAATGATGTCAAGAGATACTTCGATGCCGGTGGTAATGGTGTCGCCATGCGAATCCTTCCTCACACGCTATTCATGGCCGACAGTAATGTGTTTGGACCCGTTGCCCAGAACATACTGCTGGATGGAATAGCGACACACGGTCATCCAAGAGCCTTGGTGGGGGCGACATGTTATGGATATGCCCTTTGGAAATCTCTTAGACGGACAGACCGACTGCAATTTGGCGAAGTTATTGATGACCTGCTGGACAATACCAAGGATTGGGGCTCCTTGCCAGAGTCCAACGCCGCCTTCGCAGAATGGCTGCATGCGGCTGAGAAACAGGTGCCTGACTATCAAGGCATCTGGGGTGCCGCTGTCGTTGAATTGACCGAATATCTCAAGGTTTGCCGTGAGGGAATTTCCAAAGGTGCCTTAACCCTTGACGATGATGTCCTGCGATCCATTCGATGCTATGACCGAAAGGTCAGTGGGGCCGGCACTGTTGCAGCTGCCGCAGCGGTGTACCTCGCTTCCCGGTACGCTCCTGAACCAATGAACGGTGTCACACAAGCCGCATACGCGGTCGGTGCAGACACCGATACTATTGCTTCAATGACGGGGGGCTTGTTGGGAACGATCAGCGGAGTTGAATGGCTGTCTCCATTAAAAGCGAGTGTGCAAGATTCGGAGTACCTGCAAGAGATGGCAAAGGCGCTCGCTACGAGAAAAACGGTTACAGGAACAGTTGACATCCCGAGACAGGGAATCAGGTCGCAACTTAACAAATTCAAGGATGACCTTTTGAAGATCAATCCTGGTAAATCACTCGGCCTGCCTGACGGAAGGCGCGGCCAGATGGTATCGCTCGATGAGGCTATCGGAAAAAGCGGGAAGTTCAAAGTCGTCTTTTGCAGAATCGCGTTAGACGACGGACAAAGCGTTGAGATTTCAAAGATCGTAAAGGGATCGTTCGCAGGCAAACAGACACCGGTGAGCACGAAAAGCAATGCCCCGGCTGTAGGTACATTGAACTTCGGGATCAAGTTGCCGACTCGAGAATTGAATAAGGCGGTATGGTTTTATAAAGAAATCCTCGGACTGGAGATCAAGAGGAAAACGAGTGACATCGTTACCTTCGAGCAAGGGCTTGTCCTTGTTCCGGGTAATTACCCGAAATCGCAATATGGCGGTTCAGATATCCACGCCTTGGTCTACATCGAGGTTACAGATATAGAAAGACGCTTTTCCAGAGTGAAGGATGGCGGCGTCAAGATCGTAACGCCGCTGGCGCTATGGGGAAATACAAAGAGATCGTACTTCAGGTGTAGCGATCCGGATGGAAATATCATTGAGGTATTTTCGACCGCAGGATAATGAGGGATTAAGGAACTTGCGACAACCTTGCAAGACAACTATCGAGAAGCCTTCGGCTGAGATACTGGAACGTACCCAAGGCTGCCTCCTCGGCCAGATTGCCGGGGATGCGCTCGGCAGCCTGGTGGAGTTTCAGACACCGGAGCAGATTCGACAGGAGTACCCGAATGGTGTCCGGGAACTGGTTGACGGTGGGACCTGGAACACCATTGCTGGCCAGCCGACAGATGATTCCGAGATGGCGTTGCTGCTGGCCCGCATGCTGGTGAACCAGGGGAAATACAACCCGGAGGAAGCCCGGAAAGCTTACGTCTACTGGCTTGATTCCGGCCCTTTTGACTGTGGCATGACTGTCTCGAGTGGGCTTCGCGGTCGACCCAACCCTGACAGCCAGGCCAATGGTGCCATGATGCGGATCAGTCCCGTGGGCATTTTCGGAGCGAACCATGATCTTCAGCAGGTTGC
>DTXR01000096.1 GCA_012962365.1 Chromatiaceae bacterium
ATTAGAGTTCCCCGAGGCTGGATAGTTTTTGTCACAAAGCATGCGAACTTTACAGGCACGTGCTGGTATTTTACGGAGGATGTTGTTGCAGGCACTGAGCCTAATGTAGAAGGTTTGTCGGACTTCGGCTTGCATGATGCAATCACCTCGGTGGAGGCCTTTCCGCCACGGAGTTTTTATCAAAGGGACATATCCCTTGACTCAGAAAACTTTATCGGCGATGGCGGGGATCAATCCGGAGTGCCTGTCACAGTTGCAGTCAGGGGGGTCGAGGGATATGTGATGAACGTGGTCCTGCGGTGTAAAAGGACAGATGAGCTTCTTAGGAAGTGGCAACTCAAGACCTACGACGCCATCATTCAAGCCTATCTGAACAAAAAGGCCGAGTACGAGGAAAATCTGGCCATGGCGGCGACCCAGGAAGGCGTCAGCATCTCGGGCAGGAATCCGGGGCAAAACCGCGAGATCGAGGAGACGGAGCTGAAACGGTGCGCCCTGTCCATGATCACCGGACAACACTTCGAGTGCTTCAACGCCATGCAAACTGACACCCAGGGGTGGCCGGGCATCGACTTTGCCGAGGCGGAGGCGGAAGGCGCCTATATCCGGTTCTTCGAACAGGCCTTCGACTGGCCGCTAATGACCTACCTCTTCTATCCCTACTTCTGGGGCAGAAGGAGCGCCGCCTGGGATGGCGGGCCCACCTGGATCGACAAGATCACCAGGATCCAGGATGTGGATCCGCTGTTTGAGAAGTTCCTCAAGGCAGGTGCCGCCCGTGTGCGGGTGCCGGTAAGGCCGGGATTTGAGGAGGCGATTCTGCACTACCTTTCCACCGGTGAGATATGGAACGGGGGCGAGGAGCCAACGATTGACGACCCATTGCTTCTGGATATCGTGGAGGAGCTTCGGCAGCAGCAGGGCGCCTATGTTGAAAAATCCGAGGGGACCATCACTGTGGAAAACGGCGATGCGCAAGTCATCGGCACAGGAACGAATTTTGAGGAGAGCGATGTTGACCACGATATCTATATCGAGGGCAGGCG
>DTXR01000097.1 GCA_012962365.1 Chromatiaceae bacterium
AGGAACCATTTTCGCACGAATGATGTCTCCCACCCAGGCCGTCAGATAACTCAGCAGCTCTGGCAGTTCATATTCCTTCAGCCAGGCCTGGCTTGTCTGCACGACAGAGGCCCGATCACAGGCAATCGCAATAAATTTTTGCAGCAACTTGTTGTGCCGATCCAGTTCATTGCTTTCGATCAATGCCGGAACCTTTAAGGGCGCACCACCTGCCAGCTGCAGCAATTGTCCGGCCTGTCCCGGTTGCACCTGGGTATTTCCTTCTACCCACGCAATCCCTTCCTCTTCGGAAGGTACGGTAAATTTCAGCATCTGGCATCGACTGCGTATGGTGATGGGAAGTCTGTCTACACGAGAACAGAGCAACAGAATGAGTGTGCCGGAAATCGGTTCTTCCAGAGTTTTGAGCAAGGCGTTTGCCGCTGCCCTGCCCATGCTGTCTGCAGGATCGATGATGAACACGCGGTGCGCGCCTTCCCCGACTGTCAGTGTATTGCCATCGGCCAATTCCCGTACGGCATCGACACCTATCTGCGCCTTGCCTTCTTCGGGCTCGACCAGACGCAGATCAGGATGGCTGCCAGCCTTGAGCAGCAGGCACTGCCTGCATTTGCCACACGCCAGCCCGTCTTTCGCCGGATGCTCACAAAGCATACTTTCGGCAAGTGTGCGGGCAAAACGAGCCTTTCCCAGCCCCTCGCCGCCCGCCAGCAACAGGGCATGGGGCATGCGTCCCTGCCTGCGTGTTTCCTGCAGCTGGTCCCAGGGAAGCCGATGCCAGGACAGCAGGCTCTGCATCACGGGTTTCTCTGCAAAAAGTTGTTTACGACCGTTGTGATCTGCGCAAGCACATCCTCCAGTTCCAGGGAGGAATCGATCACCTGGATGCGATCCGGCTCACTCGCTGCCAGATCCAGATAGGACTGTCGCACCTTCTCGAAAAATGCCCGCGCTTCACTTTCGAAACGATCCGGGGTGGAACGTTTGCCGGCTCTCTCCAGCCCCTGAACCACCGGCAGATCCAGCAGTAGCGTTAGGTTGGGCTTGAGTCCCTGCTGCACCCAGTTTTCCAGTGTTTGTATGCGGGAGAAGGGAATGCCCCGGCCACCGCCCTGATAAGCGTATGTAGCATCGGTAAAACGATCACACAAGACCCATTGCCCGGCTTCAAGTGCCGGGAGGATCTTCTGCTGCAGATGTTCTGCACGGGAGGCAAACATCATCAGCAATTCCGCATCATCGCTCATGCCCGTATGCTTGTGCCCGAGCAACAGTTGGCGCAGGTCTTCTCCCAGCTGCGTGCCGCCCGGCTCGCGGGTTTCCAGGAAATCGATACCGGCCTGCTTCATCAGGAGCCGCAACTGCGCCATGCAGGTTGTTTTTCCTGCACCTTCGATACCTTCCAGCGTAATGAATGAGCCTTGAGACATTATTTCTTCAACTGGTACTTGCGCACGGCAGCATTGTGTTGTCTCAGGGTAGCAGAAAACTGATGGCTGCCATCACCTTTGGCTACAAAATACAGGGCTTTCTCATCTGCAGGATGAACCACGGCAAAGATGGATGCCCTGCCCGGCATGCAGATCGGCGTCGGTGGCAAACCCGGTATAACATAGGTGTTGTATGGCGTTGGCTTGCGCAGATCCTTGCGGCGGATATTGCCTTTGTAACTGTCACCCATGCCATAGATCACC
>DTXR01000098.1 GCA_012962365.1 Chromatiaceae bacterium
AGTGCAACCTGCGCTGCGTGTTCTGCTACGCCGGCTGCAACTGCACCACCCAGCCGGTGGGCGATGAAAAAGTCATGAGTGTGGCCGAGATCCGCACCGTGCTGTACAAGCTCTGGCATGAGGGCAAGGTGCCTTCGGTGAGCTTCACTGGCGGCGAGCCCACCCTGCACAAGCAGTTGCCCGAACTGGTTGCCTGCGCGAAGGCGCTGGGTATGCGGGTGAATCTCATCACCAACGGCACCCGCATCAATGCCGAACTTGCCCGGCGCCTGGCAGATGCCGGTCTGGATTCTGCCCAGGTAAGCCTGGAGGGCACCAGTGCGGCTATTCACAACCTGGTCACTCAGGGGCAATCATCCTTCGACAAGACCGTTGCCGCCGTGGGGCACCTGAAAACCGTGGGCGTACGCGTGCATACCAACACCACCATCAACAGGCTGAATGTTCATGAAATGCCGGATATGCCGCGCTTCGTGCGCGAGGTGCTGGACAACGAACGCTTCAGCATGAACCTGCTGGTGCCCACGGGCAGCGCCATCGTGCATCCCGATCTCGTCGTGCGCTATACCGAGATCGGTGGCTGGCTGGAAAAGATCCAGGCGCAGAGCAAGGCCCATGACGTGGAATTTCTCTGGTACTCGCCAACGCCCATGTGCATGTTCAATCCCATTCCCGCGGGCCTGGGCAATCATGGCTGCAGCGCCTGCGACGGGCTGATTTCTGTCGCGCCCAATGGCTCGGTGATCCCCTGCGCATCCTATGACGACGAGGTGGGCAGCCTGCTGGACAAGGATCTCGTTGAGGTATGGAACGGTGACAAGGCCAAAGGCTACCGGGACAAGGCGCTGGCCCACCCCCAGTGCCGGGAATGCAGTCAGTTCGACATCTGCAATGGCGCCTGCCCCCTGTACTGGCGTGAACTGGGTTTCGACGAGCTGGAAGCGCACAACGGTTTCCGCAAGGCCGAGGCCAAGGGTTATGTGCTGCCGCAGGAGGTGAAAAAGTGAACACAGCGTCCGCAGGCAGCATAGAGAATTCCCAGGACACCCTTGTCTTCTGGTTGTGGCGGAACATGCCCTACAAGAAGCGCATGCTCATCAGTTTCGGGCTGATTATCCTGGGTTTCCTGCTGCAATGGTATACGGGAGAGATTTTCAGCGGGGTGATCCCCCTGCTGGCGGGAAATGCCTTGCTGCTGGTCAGAGGCTATGACAACCGGGTGGAATTCAAGGGTTTCGATCCCGTGCAGCAATGGCAGAAAGTGGAGCGCAAACAACTGTACCAGTTGAAGGAGCTGGACCGGAAGATGAAGCGCTGGGACCGGAGCTTCATCGACATCAGCAATACCTGGGGGGTGATTACCTTCGCGTTGCTGATGTTCGCGCTGATTGCGATGTTCATCTGGACGGATACCCATTCTGCCTATGCTCACCTGATGGTCATCCCCGTGGATCTGGGCATCCTGTTCCTGCCCCACTGGTTTGCCGGCATCCGCACCATAGAGCGCAAACCCGGCCTGCTGATCAAGGCCGAGCTGTTCAAACAAGTGCTGGATCTGGCCAAGCGTCCGGGTATGCGGCGGGATGTTCTGATGTTGCTGAAAGGCAGAGATAAAAGCATGCCGGAAGATATCAAGATCAGATTGGCGCCGGAGGATGCGCCGGAGGATTTTCTCGGCCTTTACGGGCAGGTGGTCATCAACAACGTGCAGGGCAAATCCTACCCCTATTTCTACATGGTACTGGTGGCGCGTCCCGGCATGGGAATGAACGCCCTGAAAAAGCGGCTGGATCTGCCGGATGATATTGTCGGCGAGTTCAAGGAGCAGGACGATGTGGAGATTCTGGTGCTGCGCCAGTTTACCACCAGCACCTCCGGTTATCATACCGACGGTGATAGGGTAAGACAGCTGCTGGGCACGGCAACGGGAGCGATGCAGCTGCTGCTGGCAGGTTCCTGAATCCGCTCATGAGTTCACTTGCCTAAAATCAATACGCCCGTGCTCGCAGGGCGTTATACTTCATTCCCTATTTATCCTTTGCACATCCTGATCCAGACATGAAAATTGCACATACCGCTCTCTGCCTCTTTGCGCTGTTTGTTTCCCCGGCAGGCGCAGCCCCACTGGAGGATAGCCAGATTCAGGTCGTCAAGGAAATGGGCAGCCTGAATGGCGTGGCGCTGCATTGCCGTTATTTCGAACAGGTAAAGCGGATCAAGCAGATCCTCATCGATTCGCTGCCCAAGCAGCGGGAACTGGGGCAGGTCTTCGAAGACGAAACCAATGCATCCTTCCTGCGTTTTTCCAAATCCGGCAAGCCCTGTCCGTCACCCGCAGAGTTTGCGGTACATGTGGCAGAGGCGGGGGAGATGCTTGAACAGACTTTTTCTGTAAAATAATCTCGATTACCACTTTCTCACAATATTCGGTTGTCCATGAACATGTTTATTCGTACCCGAACGCTGTTTGTTTTTTTGATTCTGATGGCGGTTTCCCTGCCATTGCACGCGACAGAAGCCGAGCTCCGCGTGGTGGTCAGCATCAAGCCCGTGCACTCGCTGATGGCTGCCCTGATGAAAGGCGTGCGCCCGCCGGAATTGCTGGTCGGCAAGGGCCGGGTTCCCTACGGCTATGAGCCGACACAGGAGCAGAAGGCGAACCTGGACAAAGCCGATATGATCGTCTGGGTGGGACCGGAACTGGAGAGCGGCCTGGAGCCTGCATTACGCAATGTGGCTCAGAAAACACAGATAATCACCCTGCTGGACAGCCCCGATCTGAAGATACTTCCATCCCGCTGGAACGACACGGATCGCGATCCCTACTTCTGGCTGGACAGCCGCAACGCGCTGATGCTCATGGACGTGCTGACCAGGATGCTCATGGATCTGGACTACAGCCGGACCCACCTCTACAAACGCAATCGTGATGATTTGTTCAAGAAGCTGGCGGAGCTGGATCGCCGCCTGGAATACGGCTACCGCGGACTCAAGGGTGGCGTGGTACTGGCCTACTATGATACACAGCAATACTTCGAACAGGCCTATGCCCTGAAGCTGGGTGGAGTGCTTTCCCCATCCCCGCAGGTGCCAGTCAGTGCGGCGACGCTGCTCAAAGAACGCAACAAGCTCAAGGAAGGCTGGTATGCCTGCCTGCTGACCGAGGCCGGCATGAACATGCCCTCCCTGGATCTGCTCATCGGTGGCGTGGACATCAACAAGGTCGAGCTGGACAGCTTCGGCAGCACCCTGGAGCCGGGAGAGGATCTCTATCTGCAGCTCATGGAACACAACACCAGCCTCATCAAGGGCTGTATGCAGAAAACCGCGAACGCCCTGGCCGCCGAGAGCGGGGAAGTGAGTGCGGCAGAGAATCAGCAGGCCAATATCGGCGGGCGTTTCATGCTGACGGATCACAATGGAAACATGGTCACCGAGGAAGACATGAAGGGCAAGTATCAGTTGATCTATTTTGGCTACACCTTTTGTCCGGATGTGTGCCCCACCTCCCTGAGCGTGCTGATGACCGCGCTGAAGAAATTCGACCCCGAGGCAAAGCGCATTCAGCCTTATTTCATTACCGTCGATCCCCGGCGGGATACCCAGGAGGCCATGGGGGATTATGTGCGCTACTTCGGCAAGCACCTCATCGGGTTGCGTGGTACGCCGGCGATGACCGAAAGAGTGATCAAGGAATTCGGCGTCATCGCCCAAAAGGTGGTGGAAGACCCCTCAAAGCCCGAGAAGTACCTTATCGACCATACCGCCAGCCTCTACCTCATGGCGCCCGACGGGCGATTCATCACCAAGTTTGCCCACGGCATCACACCTTCTCAACTGGTGGAGAAGCTGAAGGAATACATGAAACAACCCTGAATATCCCGGTCATTAGGGAAGCCCTGATCAATGGGTCATTCCGGCGAAGGCCGGAATCTCTGTGGTTGATTCTACTGGACCC
>DTXR01000099.1 GCA_012962365.1 Chromatiaceae bacterium
AGCTCTGGGATGATTTCCTATTCCGAATACGATATCGCCTCCGGTGTCGTTGACAGCCCCGAACACGGGTCCTCGGACTTTGTGGCGATGGATATCCGGGGACAAATCAAGAACAATCTTCTGGCAATAATCAGCCTGGTCGTGGCGTTTTCGGCGCTGGGCTATAACACCTGGCGTAACGAGCTCACCGAGCACAACCGCAATATCCGCTTTGCGGGGTTTGAGATCATCAAGAATCTCGGCGAGCTGCAACGCATCACTTATCTCATTCACTACGACAAGGCGATAGAGCGCAACACGCCGCGGGATGGCTGGGCCGTGGTACTCGTACTGCGTGATTTGAGTGCGTTGATGCCGGAGTCGGTGTCTGACGAAGCTGGCGAATTGTTTGAAGTATGGAAAAACAGTTGGGCGGGGCTGGGAAAAGACGACAAGGATGTAGCGGATATCGATAATTCTATCAATGACCTGCGGGAAGAGACGCTGGCGGTCATTCGGACTCTGGAATAGCCGGCAACGGACTCATGGAAGCGCTATGCCTTCCCTGTCCAGCATAGCCACCAGCCGGATCAGCGGCAGTCCGACCAGGCTGTTGGGGTCGTCGCCTTCGAGTTTTCGAAACAGGGTGATGCCCAGGCCTTCGGATTTGAAGCTTCCAGCGCAGTTGAAAGGTTCTTCCTTGTCCACGTAACGAGCTATCTGAGCGCTGTTCAGATTGCGGAAATACACGCGGTAATCATCGCAAACCACTTGGATATTCCCGGTTGCCGCATTGAGCAGGCAGAGGCCGGTGTGGAAGCACACGGTCTTCCCTGACATGGATTCCAGCTGAGCGATGGCTTTGTCCCGGTTGCCGGGTTTGCCCAGAATCTGCTCGTCCACACAGGCGACCTGATCCGAACCGATGATCAGTGCCTGCGGGAACCGGGCAGCGACGGCCCTGGCCTTGGCTTTGGCCAGACGCTGTGCCAGGTTTTGCGGCGACTCACCTTCGCCGCGGCTTTCGTCCACATCGGGAGCGGCAGCAGAGAAGGGCAGGCCCAGCTTTTCCAGCAACTCCCGGCGGAAAGGGGAGGTCGATCCCAGTACCAGTTCCTGCATCAGGAGGTGAACTTGCCCTTGCGCAGGCGTTCCGCTTCCATGATCTCCACTTCCCGGGCACCGGAGATGACGATGGCCGGGTCGGGTACGAAGTCCAGCTCTGATTCAGTTCGCTCATAGGGTACGGCGTTGAGAATGGCCTTCATGGCATTGAGCCGTGCCAGGTATTTATCGTTGGAGCGGATGACTGTCCAGGGTGCGTGGGTGGTATGGGTCTTCTTGAGCATTTCGTATTTCTGAGTGGTAAAGTCGTCCCAGCGCTCCTGGGCTTGGACATCCACCTCGCTCAATTTCCACTGGCGCAGGGGATCGGTTTTGCGGCGCTCAAAACGGCGCGCCTGCTCGTCCTTGGTGACACTGAAATAGAGCTTAACCAGAATAGTGCCCTGGCGCACCAGATCCTTTTCGAACCCGCCTACGCCACGCATGAAGTTCTTGTGTTCTTCCGCGGTGCAGAAACCGAAGATAGGTTCCACCATGGCGCGGTTGTACCAGCTGCGGTCGAACAGCACCACTTCGCCGCCCCGGGGGAATTGGGTGACATAGCGCTGAAAGAACCACTGGCTGCGCTGTTCGTTGGTGGGCTTGCCCAGGGCAACAACCCGATAGTGCTTCTCGTTCATGTAGCGGGTCACCCGGCGGATGGTGCCGCCCTTGCCTGATGCATCCCGGCCCTCGAACAGAATGATCATCCGCTTGCCGGTATTCTCCATGAACTGCTGCATCTTGATGAGTTCCGCCTGGTAGGGCTTGAGGGACTGTTCCTGGCGACGACGCATGAGTGCCTTCTTGGCGGCTTTCTTCAGTTTGTGTTCGGCATTTTTTGCATCGTGATACTTTTCGATGAGTTCATCTGTGGTCATTTGCTGGCCGTCTACGTCGATGAGTTGATTTTCCATGGTTCGGGTCTCGCTAAAAAATGTAATTTAACAATTGTCGTCTGTTTTTACTGTCAGGTGATTGACGCCGGTCAGCCACGCTTGAACAATCGCGCTTTTTCCCGCTGCCAGTCCCTGTCCTTGGAGACGGCGCGCTTGTCGTGCTGTTTCTTGCCCTTGGCCAATCCGATCTCCAGCTTGGCTCTTCCACGCTTCCAGTACATGGCGGTGGGCACCAGGGTGTAACCCTTGCGTTCCACCTGTCCGCGCAGCATATCGATCTCCCGGCGCTGCAACAGCAGTTTGCGGGTGCGGGTGGGATCGGGATGGATATGAGTGGATGCGGTGGGCAATGGTGTGATGTGTGCGCCGAACAGCCAGATCTCGTCATCCTTGATCAGGACATAGCTCTCCTTGAGATTCACGCGATTTTCCCGCAAACTCTTCACTTCCCAGCCTTCCAGGGCGATGCCCGCCTCGAAGCGCTGCTCGATAAAAAAGTCATGTCCGGCGGCTTTGTTCAGGGTAATGGTATTGCCCTTGCTGCCCTTGTTTTTTGTCTTTTTGCCCATCAGGTAATTGTAACCCGGTGCAGGCCGGCATGAGAAACGAATTGGAGAGAAAGGTCTTGATTAAAAAGAATCTAGGTACCGGGTTATTGCTGTTGCTCTTGTTGATGGTGAGCAATGTCCTGGCGGGACAGGAGGAGACGGCGGCAGGAACACTGAACAATGGTCTGGGTGTTCTCAACGCCTGGCTGGGCGCGGTGCTGTTTTTCGATGTGTTTCCCGGCGAGGCGCAGTTTCCCTTCATCGTAGCCTGGCTGGTGGCCGGTGCGGTTTTCCTCACGGTCAAAATGGGCTTCATCAATTTTCGGCTCCTGGGGCATTCCGTGGCCATCATCCGTGGCAAATACAGCCGCCCGGATGATGTGGGGGAGGTTACGTCTTTTCAGGCATTGACCACGGCTCTGTCTGCGACAGTGGGTCTGGGGAATATCGCCGGTGTCGCCATTGCCATCGGCATCGGAGGCCCCGGCGCTACATTCTGGATGATTATTGCCGGGTTGTTGGGGATGACTACCAAGTTCACCGAAGCCAGTCTGGCGCAGATGTATCGTGAAATACGGCCTGACGGGCATGTGATGGGTGGCGCCATGGAATACCTCTCGCGGGGATTTGCAGATCTGGGCTGGAAAGGTTTCGGCAAGGGGCTTGCGATCCTGTTTTCCATCCTCACCATTGGCGGTTCCCTGGGGGCGGGAAATGCATTTCAGGTCAGCCAATCACTTTCCGCAGTCAAACAGCAGGTGCCCTATCTGGAACAGGAACCCTGGATCTATGGCGTGGTGATGGCTATTCTGGTTGGGGTGGTGATCATCGGCGGCATTCGGCGCATCGCTCATGTGGCGGAAGCCGTCGTGCCCACCATGGTAGGTATCTATCTGCTGGCGGCAGGCTGGATCGTTTTTTCCAATGTGGATCGGGTGCCGGAAGTCTTTGCCCTGATCGTCAGCAGTGCTTTCAGCATGGAAGCGGGGCTGGGCGCGTTTATCGGCATCATTGTTCAGGGTTTCAAACGGGCAGCGTTTTCCAGTGAGGCTGGTATCGGATCGGCTGCCATTGCGCATTCCGCTGCGCGCACACCCTACCCTTCCCGCCAAGGCATCGTGGCACTCATGGAACCCTTCATCGACACGGTAGTTATCTGCACCATGACTGCGCTGGTGATTATCATCACCGGCGTGTATGACCACAATGGCCAGTATGCAGAACTCATTGCCAGCAATCAGGGCGCGGCGCTGACCTCCATGGCATTTGGCAGTGTCATCAGCTGGTTTCCGATAGTGCTGTCTATATCCGTGGTGCTTTTTGCCTATTCGACCATGATCTCCTGGTCTTATTATGGTGAGCGCTGCTGGACCTTCATGTTTGGTGAGCGCTGGTCCATCATCTACAAGCTGACCTTTGTGCTGGTGATTCTGGCCGGCTCTATCGGCAGCGCCTCTGCGGTGCTGGATTTCAGTGATTTGCTGATCCTTTCCATGGCGTTTCCCAATATGTTCGCGCTGTATGCGCTAAGCGGTCAGGTAAAGCGCAGACTGAATGCCTACCTAGAAAAACTGCGCAGTGGCGAACTTGACCGGGAAGCAGGCCGCAGCTGATGGCAATCGTCAAAAAAACAGCGTTGGTACCCGTGCCTGCCGAGGCACTGTTCGAAATCGTGAACGACGTGGGCAGCTATCCGGAGTTTCTTCCCTGGTGTAAGGATGCCAGCCTGCTGTCGCGCAACGAGGAAGAGCTTTGTGGTGAGATCGTGGTATCGAAGGCGGGGGTGACCAAGGCTTTTTCCACCTGCAATCGCCTGTTTCCCCATCACCGTATCGAGATCAATCTAAAAGAGGGGCCTTTTCGCAAGCTGCATGGCGCTTGGGAATTCGTCGAGTTGCGGGTAGATGCCTGTAAAGTGGCATTGACCCTGGAATTCGAGTTTTCCAGTGGCCTGATGGACAAGGCTTTTGGTATTGTGTTTGCCCAGATCGCCAACTCCCTGGTGGACGCGTTTTGCAAACGGGCCAATGAGCTGGCCGCAGGAGCAGAAAAATGATTCAGGTTGAAGTCGCTTATGCCTTGCCGGATGAGCAGATCGTGCATATCGTGGAAGGTGAACCTGGGCTGACCGTGGAGGAGGCCATCAGGCAGTCCGGCATTCTGGAGGCTCACCCGGAAATTGATCTGGCCAGGAACAAGGTTGGCGTGTTTGGCAAGGCGGCCAAGCTCGATGCGGTTTTGTATCCCGGTGATCGGGTGGAAATCTATCGCCCGTTGATTGCCGATCCAAAGGAAGCGCGAAAAAAGCGGGCCAGCAAGGGTAAGCCGTTGCGCAAGGGTGGAGGCAAGGCCGAAAAGTAATAATCGTCGATTGTCTTGACGACAGCGGCAAAAAAAACTATCATCGCGGCGCATGAGGGGGCAGGGTAGCCCTGACACGGTTGTTTGCCGGGCGGCATAACAGTTAGGAAATTCGAATATTGAGTTTTTCCTGGACCCCGTTTACGGGGTTTTTTGTTATTAGAAGATCAGGAATGGGCCTCGTGCCCATTTTTTTATTTTAGGTGAAATGCAAAAAGCTTCAGCAAAACTGCAGGAAATCATACGCAAGGTAGTGGAACCCATGGGCTATGAGTTGGTGGGCGTGGAATATCTGAGCGGCTACCAGGGCGGAAACCTTCTGCGTGTCTATATAGATAAGGAGAACGGCATCGACGTTGATGATTGTGCTGCAGTGAGTCACCAGGTGAGCGGTGTGCTGGATGTGGAAGACCCTTTGCCGGGCCAATACAGTCTGGAAGTTTCGTCACCTGGTCTCGACCGGCCGCTGTTTGAAGCTGATGATTTCCGGCGGTTTGTCGGACACAAGGTAAATGTGAAGCTTGAGCCATCCGTTGGTGGGCGGCGAAAGTATAAAGGTATGTTGTTAGGGGTCGAAGACGACCAAATCCTGGTAGAGGTGGACGGTGAAGTCTATCCTTTGTTCATGGACCAAATTCAGGAGGCGCGTCTTGTTCCAGAATTCTAGTTTATTGAGGGTATCGCGATGACCAAAGAGATCCTGTTCGTCGTAGACGCGGTTTCTAACGAAAAAGAAGTCGATAAGGATATTATTTTTGAAGCCATTGAGGCCGCACTCGCCTCTGCCACGCGCAAGAAGCATGGTGGAGATATCGAAGTGCGCGTTGTGATCGACCGTGAAACCGGGGATTACGATACCTTCCGCCGCTGGCTGGTGGTCGATGATAGCGAAACGCCAGTGCTGGAAAATCCGAAGTCAGAGATCACGCTCAGTGCCGCCCGCGCCGAAAATCCGGATATCCAGCCCGGTGATTATATCGAAGAACCCATGGAGTCCATTGAGTTTGGCCGTATCGCGGCCCAGACCGCCAAGCAGGTCATCGTGCAGAAAGTGCGTGAAGCCGAACGGGCGAAAGTGGTGGAAGCCTATGAGGGCAAGGTCGGCCAGTTGGTGACCGGTGTGGTCAAGCGTCTGGACCGCGGCGCCATCATCATGGACCTGGGCAGCAATGCCGAGGCCATCATTCCCCGCAACGAAGTCATTCCCAAAGAGCCGGTACGTGTTGGCGACCGGTTGCGTGGTTTTCTGAAGGAAATCCGCACCGACGTGCGCGGTCCCCAGCTGTTCGTCTCCCGCACCGCGCCCGAGTTGCTGATCGAGCTGTTCAAGCTGGAAGTGCCGGAAGTCGGCGATGGCCTGATCGAGATCCTGGGAGCAGCCCGTGACCCCGGTCGCCGCGCCAAGATTGCCGTGCGCACCGGCGATCCGCGAATCGACCCGGTAGGCGCCTGTGTTGGCATGCGTGGCTCCCGGGTGCAGGCGGTGTCCAACGAACTGGCGGGCGAGCGTGTGGATATCATCCTGTGGGATGACAACCCGGCGCAATTCATCATCAACGCCATGTCGCCGGCGGAAGTGGCCTCCATTGTGGTGGACGAAGACGCACACTCCATGGATATTTCCGTAAAGGAAGAGAACCTGTCCCAGGCGATTGGCAGCGGTGGCCAGAATATTCGCCTTGCCAGCCAGCTCACCGGCTGGACGCTGAACGTCATGAGTGAGGATGAGCTGGCCGAAAAGGCTGATGCCGAAGCCCAGCAATACGTTCAGGGTTTCATGGAAGAGCTGGATGTGGATGAGGAGGTGGCCGTTATACTCGCCCAGGAAGGCTTTACCACGATCGAGGAAATCGCCCATGTTCCCGAAGAGGAACTGCTTGCTATCGAAGAGTTCGATGCGGATATCGTCGAAGAGCTGCGTAATCGTGCCAGTGATGCGATGCTCACGCGGGCGATCGCCCAGGAAGAGTCTCTGTCCGATGCCGAACCGGCAGAAGACCTGCTGAACATGGACGGCATGAGTGAAGACCTCGCGCTGCAGCTGGCTTCCATCGGTGTGGTCACCATGGAAGACCTCGCCGAGCTGGCCGTGGATGAACTGATGGAACTGGAAGGTATGGACGAAAAGCGCGCCGGTGAACTGATAATGACAGCACGGGCGCCCTGGTTTGAAGAAGCCGAAAATGAAACAGAAACCGAGCCCAAGGGGTAAGGGGGTATTGG
>DTXR01000100.1 GCA_012962365.1 Chromatiaceae bacterium
AAGTCATCCGGAAATAATGACGTATATATAAATTATAATTCTTGACGCCAAGCCTGCTCATAATCGGCTAGGGAAATCAGCGAAACAAACAACAAGGAATCCAGAAACAGCAAAACCCCGTATGTCCGTTATCGATCAAGTAAAACCAGATTCCAGCAACAGAGGTTTCCTGCGTGCATTGGCCGCCGCCATTGTGTTTATGCTAATCAGCGGCGCTATTCTGGTAACAGGGTTTCTCGCCTGGCATTATCCTCAGATTGCAGCAGGGGCGAAGACAAAGCCAATCACCCTGACCGGTAAGGACTTTTACATCGCTATCGGTAAAGGCGACCATGATGGCGATAAACTCACCCTCGAAGAACTGGATGAAGAAGGCTCTGCCGTTATATCCTCCAGGAAGGCGCTCTTCAATGCCTCCAAATACCCCATCGTAGAATACAAGATCACCGACCGCACGCCCGGCGCGGCTGTCGTCCTCTACTGGCGCACAGTCACCCACAACGACGAGACCCTGTTTGCCAAGCTTCACTGGAATGGCGACTACCTCTCTGCGTACAACATGAGCAATGAGGAAGAGTGGAAAGGTGCAGTAACCGAACTGGGCATCAGCGTTTCCGGAGACCTGAGAAAACAGCCCATCACTATCGAACAGGTGACATTCAGCCCATGGACAGTGAAATCGCTGCTGTTGCTGGTGTGGACAGAATGGAACGCCTTCGAAGGCTGGAGCCAGAAATCCATCAACGCCATCCGGGGTATGCCCAAGAACGCGCTGATATCACCCGTGGTGGCCGCTGCCGCCTGGTGCGGGTTGGCGATGTTACTGTATAGCCTGTGGCTGTTCTTCTACAGAACACCAAAGGTAAAATTTCTATTGGAAATGGAAGACGCCGGCCGCTCAGTAAAAAAAGCTCATTATTCCGGCGAGCCCAATAACCCCGCCACCGTCATTCCGGCGACGCCCGAAATCCATCACGCCCGTCATCCCAGCGCACGAGTCCATGGATGGGCGAAGGTAGAGCAATGCAGGAGCAATTGCCGTGGCCGGAATC
>DTXR01000101.1 GCA_012962365.1 Chromatiaceae bacterium
GCCAGAAATCAGTTGCCCGTGCTGGAGACCATACATCAACGCTTCGTGCGCCACTTTACCATCAGCCTCTACCGGATGCTCAAGCACTCCGCGAAGATCACCCTGCAAGAACCGAAGCTGGCAAAGTATGCCGAGTACATGGATAGCCTAGAGACACCGTCCAGTATCAACCTCATTCGTATTCACCCTCTGACCGGCAAAGCCCTGGTTGTCTTTGATGCCGAGCTGGTGTTCATCGCGGTGGATAACTATTTCGGGGGCGGTGGGCGATTTCAGAGTCAGCGTGCCGGCAGTGAATTCACGCCCACGGAACGGCGGGTAGTTCGATTACTGATCAACCTGGTTCTGGAAGATCTGTGCAAATCCTGGGAGCCGGTAGCCGCGTTGGATTTCGAATACAGCAAGACGGAAACCAACCCCCGTTTCGTCAACATTGCCACGCCCTCCGAACTGGTTGCCGTTACCTCGACCGAAATCGAGCTCGATGGCGGCGGCGGTGCATTTGAGCTGGTGTTACCCCTGAATATGCTCGAACCATTGCGAGATCAGATGGAGCCGGGTATGCCGAAAATGGAAGAGGAAGCAGACAGCAGCTGGCTGCGTGCGCTACGTGCAGATTTGCTCAAGGTGAAAGTTGACCTGGACAGCGCGCTCGTCGAGCTGCCCAAAACCCTGGGTGAAGTGTTGAGCCTGCAACCCGGTGACGTGATTCCGGTTGATATCGAGGAGCAGGTGACCCTGCGTGCAGCCGGCGTGCCAGTGTTGCAAGGGTGTTTTGGTGTCGCCAGGGGAAACAATGCCATAAAGATTATCGAACCACTCTCCCAGCCAATGGAGAGCAAGGAACAGGAACGAGGAGTACATCATGAGTGAGCAAGCAGCCACAGCTACAGAAGAAGCAGGCAATGCAGATAATGCGGATCTTTCCACAGAGATACCGGAAGAAACCGTTCCGGAAGTCGCTGAAACGGACGATCAGCTGGGATCCGGAGAGCCAGCCCCTGAACAGCAGCCGGCTTATGAAAACGCCACCTTCGATACATTGGAATCTGACGAAATGTCCAAGGCTATCGAACCGAATCTGGATGTCATTCTCGATATCCCCGTTACCCTGTCCATGCAAATCGGGCGTACCCGGATGACCATCGAAGAGCTGATGCGGTTGAATCGCGGTTCGGTGGTGAAGCTGGATCGCCTGGCCGGTGAACCCATGGATGTGCTGGTGAACGGAACGCTTATCGCCCACGGTGAAGTGGTGGTGATCAACGACAAGTTCGGCATTCGCCTGCTCGACGTGATCAGTCCCGCCGAACGGGTCAAGAAGCTGCGATAGATGGCCATGGCTTCAAGGTATATCCGCTCAATCCTGCTGTTGCTGCCGTTTTATTCCGCTGCAGCTGCTTCCTCATCGGTTTCTGCGCTGGGTGAAACGCCAGTACGGACGGATCTGGGCGCACAGCTGGTGCAGGTGATGGGCGGCCTGGGGGTCGTGCTGGCCATGGTGCTACTGCTCGCCTGGCTGACCAAGCGTTTCAATCACTCCCGTTTGTCGGGCACCCATGGCCTGCGGCTGCTGGGCGGCATTTCACTCGGCGGCAAGGAACGTATCGTTCTGGTTCAAGCGGGTGACGTGCAATTGCTCGTAGGGGTGGCGCCGGGAAGGCTGCAGACACTGCATGTCCTGCAGGAACCGATAGTGCTCCAGGATCAACAAGACCCGACAGGAGAAGAGGGCTTCGGGCAGAAACTGGGAAAACTGCTTGAGCACGCAAAGCGAAAGCCATGAAAAACAGGGAAATCCAATCAAACCTGCAGGCTGGAGCTGTACAACCGGCACCGGCCACGAGATACCGGACTAAGCTGTTCAAAGTGCTTGCTGTTGGTGTATTGCTGCTCATCACAAGTACGGCAATTGCCCAGAACGGCCTTGCGGTGGTCACTGTTTCCCCGGGCAGCAACGGCTCCCAAACGTACACGGTCACACTGCAGATTCTCATGCTGATGACCGCATTGAGCCTGCTACCTGCGGCGCTGATCATGATGACATCCTTTACCCGGGTAATCATCGTGCTGGCAATACTTCGCCAGGCTTTGGGTACTGCCCAGACGCCATCGAACCAGATTCTCATCGGGCTGGCCCTATTTCTGTCATTGTTCATCATGTCGCCGGTATTCGAACAGGCTTACCAGGATGGACTCAAACCCTATATGGACGAACAGATCGGATCGGAACAGGCGCTGGAGAAAGCCGCGGTGCCTTTCCGCAAATTCATGCTGGATCAGACCCGTGAAGCAGATCTTCTGATGTTTACACGTATTTCGGGCAAAAGCACACTGCCTTCGCGGGATGAAGTGCCGTTCTCGCTCTTGCTGCCTTCTTTCGTCACCAGCGAACTCAAGACAGCTTTTCAAATCGGGTTTCTGATCTTTCTACCTTTTCTGGTCATCGATCTTGTGGTGGCAAGCGTGTTGATGGCGATGGGCATGATGATGCTGTCGCCGATGATCATATCGCTCCCGTTCAAACTGATGCTGTTCGTGCTGGTGGACGGCTGGTCCCTGATCATGGGCACCCTGGCATCCAGCTTTTATCTGTGAGATGGCAAGATGAGATTTCATGAAGGAACAGATCGATGACCCCGGAAGCCATACTCAGTGTTGGAGAGAGCGCCCTGCATGTGACCATTTTGCTGTCCGCGCCAATGCTGCTTTCCGCGCTGGCTATTGGTTTGTTTATTGGTGTTCTGCAGGCGGCAACGCAGATCCAAGAAATGACCCTGAGTTTCATTCCCAAGCTCATGGTGCTGGTGGCGGCGCTGGTCGTCGCCGGACCCTGGATGCTGGGGTTGATCACGGATTTCACCATTCAGTTGTTCCAAAGCATTCCCGAACTTATCGGTGGCGGTTAAGGGCATGCTGCATTTTTCAGGTATGGAACTGATGACCTGGACAGGCAGCCTGCTGTGGCCGTTTATCCGCATTGGCGCCATGTTCGTCTCCGCACCCATATTCTCGGCATCGAGCCTGCCAGTGAGGATACGTGTCGTGCTGGCCCTGCTGGTGGCCTGGTTGCTGCTTCCGGTGTTGCCAGCGCCTCCCGTTGTGGATCTGCTCAGTGCAGATGCTTTTCTCATCAGCATCTATCAGGTTCTGATCGGCGTAGCCATGGGATTCATACTGCAAATGGTATTTGCGGTCTTCATCATCGCCGGCCAGAGTATTGCCATGGGCATGGGCCTTGGTTTTGCATCGGCCGTCGATCCGCAAAATGGTGTACAGGTGCCGGTAATCAGTCAATCCCTGCTGATCATGATCACGCTGATCTTTCTCTCCCTGAATGGTCACCTGCTGTTCATGGAGCTGATGGCGGAAAGCTTCGAGTTGTTGCCCGTGGGCGTGATTCATCCCGATCCCGGCCAACTCTGGCAACTGGTCGTCTGGGGAGGGTACATGTTTGCGGGTGGTGTGCTGGTGGCCATTCCTGCGGTGGCGGGCTTGCTGCTGGTAAACATTGCTTTCGGCGTGGCTTCCCGTGCGGCGCCTCAGCTGAATATCTTCGCCGTGGGTTTCCCGGTGATGATCATGGCCGGGTTTGTCCTTATCATTCAGGTGATGCCGTCATTGACGTCCCATTTGAGCACGCTGCTATTCGATGCCGTGACCTTGATTCGGCAACTGCTGGTTTTGTGACGGGGGTCGGTCATGTCACAGGGCAGCGGAGAAGAACGTACAGAAAAACCCACACCCAAACGACTTCGTGAAGCGAAGGAAAAAGGGCAGGTACCCCGCTCCAGGGAACTCAACGGCACCATCGTGCTCGTGGTTTCCGCAATCGCGCTGATGCTGATGGGCAGCATGCTGGTGGAAGGTCTTGCCGCCATCATGCAGGCTGCCTTCAGCATCGAGCGCGGCAGGATCATGGATCCGGCGACGCTGGTACAGCAGTTCGGCTCGGTCATTGGTGGCGCCTTCTGGTTATTGACACCATTGATGGCGTTACTGGTGGTGGCGGCGATGGTGGGCCCTGTAAGCATGGGGGGCTTTTCTTTCAGCACCAAAGCCATCGCCTTCAAGGCGGAGAAGCTCAATCCCATCAAGGGACTGGGGCGCATTTTTTCCGCCAAGGGATTGATGGAGCTGCTGAAAACGGTGGCAAAGTTTTTATTGGTGGCCATGGTTTCCGCCATGCTGTTGTGGTCTTTACGAATGGAGTTGCTTTCCCTGGCCAACGAATCCCTGGTACAGGCCCTGGGACATGCAGGAACACTGTTCGTGTGGGCGTTTCTGGCGCTCAGCTCGGTATTGATTCTGGTGGCGGTCATCGATGTGCCGTTTCAGATCTATCAGCACACCAAGCAGTTGAAGATGACCCTCAAGGAGATCAAGGACGAGAGCAAGGAAACCGAGGGCAGGCCCGAAGTCAAAGGCAAGATCCGTGCATTGCAACGGGAGATGTCCCAGCGGCGCATGATGGAAGATGTGCCCAGCGCGGATGTGGTCATTACCAACCCCACGCATTATGCCGTGGCATTGCGTTATGAACGGGAAGGCAGTGGTGCGCCCCGGGTGATCGCCAAGGGTGCGGATCACATGGCCTTGCGCATTCGGGAAGTCGCCAAAACTCATGGCATCGCCATCGTTTCGGCACCTCCTCTCGCGCGGGCGCTTTATGCCACCACCGAACTCGAACAGGAAATCCCCGCCGAACTGTATGTTGCCGTGGCGCACATCCTGGCTTACGTGTATCAGTTGAATGCGGCACGGGAACAGGGTGGCGCAGAACCGGTCGCGCCTGAAGATCTACCGGTGCCGGACGAGTACAAATAGCAGAAACACACCAACAAACATTCACAAGAGTATGGAAGCATGCAGCAAACACAATCGATGATGGGAAACCTAAGGGCTCTGCACGGCAGCGGACTGGGCACGCCAATTTTGCTGGTCATCATGTTGTCCATGATGGTGCTGCCTTTGCCGCCCTGGGCGCTCGATGTGCTCTTTACCTTCAATATTGCGATTGCACTGATGGTTATCCTGGTGGTTCTGTACACACATCGCCCCCTGGATTTTGCCGTATTCCCTACGGTGTTGCTGGTTGCCACCCTGTTGCGGCTGTCGCTCAATGTGGCATCCACCCGGGTGGTGTTGCTGGAAGGCCACAATGGTACGGGTGCGGCCGGCAAGGTCATCCAGGCTTTTGGTGAATTTGTGGTCGGCGGCAACTATGCCGTAGGTCTGATCGTGTTTGCCATTATCACCATCATCAATTTCGTGGTGGTCACCAAAGGTGCGGGCCGCATCTCTGAAGTGAGCGCCAGGTTCACGCTGGACGCCATGCCGGGCAAACAGATGGCAGTGGATGCCGATCTCAACTCCGGTCTGATCACCCAGGATCAGGCCAGGCAGCGGCGCGAAGAGATTGCCAGCGAGGCAGACTTCTATGGCGCGATGGACGGTGCAAGCAAGTTCGTACGTGGTGATGCTATCGCCGGCATTCTGATCCTGATCATCAACGTGGTGGGCGGACTGGCGATAGGCATGGCGCAACACGACTTGAATTTTTCATTGGCGGCGAAAAACTATGTCCTGCTGACCATCGGTGATGGCCTGGTGGCGCAGATTCCATCTCTTGTTCTTTCCACGGCCGCAGCCATCATCGTCACCCGGGTCACCGCCGCCAGGGATATGGGACAACAGATTGCTGATCAGCTTTTCAGCAGCCCCAAGGCTTTGGTGGTTTCCGGTGTCATTATCGGAACCCTGGGACTGGTGCCGGGCATGCCCAATTTTGTTTTCCTGATGTTGGCCGTCATCCTGCTCATGGGAGCCTGGTTGATCCACAAGAAGGAAGAAAAGGCGGCATCCGAGACAGAAGAAAGCCAGCAGGA
>DTXR01000102.1 GCA_012962365.1 Chromatiaceae bacterium
GCGGAGGATGTACAGCTCTTCTACGAGCTTGCTTTGCGGGGCCAGAGAGACCTTTCCCTCGCTCCGGATCCGCGTAGCGGGTTCGAGATGATTTTGCTGCGTATGTTGGCCTTCCGCCCCGTACCGCCTGGCGAAACGGAAGCCCAAGCTCCGGTTTCCGGCCAGACCATGCCCGCTTCAACCGT
Source organism: Chromatiaceae bacterium (assembly GCA_012962365.1). Lineage (GTDB taxonomy): Bacteria > Pseudomonadota > Gammaproteobacteria > Chromatiales > Chromatiaceae > Thiolapillus. The sequence continues at coordinate 186 of DTXR01000102.1, forward strand.
AAGACCTGCTCCTGCCCGAAAGAAGCCTTCTGCTCCGGCAGAAAGCCGGCCTCAAAAACCGGAAAAACCGCAGTCGGAAGTACGGGACACAGCGCCTGGAGGGCAGGGGGGCATCGATCTTGCCGATTGGCATCGCCTGTTGCCTGCATTGGGGCTGGGTGGGATTTCCTCACAACTGGCAGCGCACTGCACCGTAAAATCCTGGCAGGATGACCAATTGCTGCTTACGCTCAATCCGATCGGGGGCGCCTTGGCTGGCGCCATGCCCAGGCAGAAGCTGCAGGAAGCGCTGGAAAACTACCTTGGCAGAAGCATCCAGATGAGCATCGAGGTCGCCGAGGCCATAGAGGAGACACCTGCCCAGGTTGCCGAGCGTCAGCGCCGGGAAAAACAGGCCGCTGCAGTTAACACCATGCAGAATGACCCGGTGGTGAAAACCCTGGAAGAAGATTTTGGCGGCGAATTGCTGGTGGATAGTGTCAAATTGAACAGAGAATGATCAATCAGGAGAAATTATGAAAGGTGGTTTAGGTAACCTGATGAAGCAGGCCCAGAAGATTCAGGCAGATATGCAAAAAGCCCAGGAAGAACTGGCGAAGGCGGAAGTCACCGGTGAATCCGGTGGCGGTCTCGTCAAGGTCACCATGAATGGTCGTCATGAAGTGCGCCGGGTGGAGATCGACGATTCACTGGTCGGCGATGACAAGGAAATGCTGGAGGACCTGGTGGCTGCGGCGTGCAACGATGCCGTCCATCGTATCGAGGAAAAGACGAAGGATCAGATGAGTGGTCTGACTTCGGGCTTGTCTCTGCCGCCGGGAATGAAATTGCCGTTCTGACATGACGGCTCCCTCCCTGCTGCAGCAACTGATCGACAGCTTCTGCTGTCTGCCTGGTGTGGGACCCAAGACCGCCCAGCGCATGGCATTTCATCTGCTCGAACGTGACCGCGAAGGCGGACGGCAGTTGTCAAGAGTGCTCATGCAGGCAGTTGATCATATCGGTCATTGCAGCCGATGCCGCACTCTTAGCGAAGAGGAGCTGTGCGGCTTGTGTGCCAATGAACAGCGCAACGATAGCCAGTTGTGCGTGGTGGAAACGCCGGCGGATGTACTGGCTATCGAGCAGGCCACGGATTATCGTGGACGTTATTTCGTGCTGGGCGGCAGGCTTTCGCCCCTCGATGGCATTGGTCCGCGGGAAATTGGTTTGGA
>DTXR01000103.1 GCA_012962365.1 Chromatiaceae bacterium
CCATTTGAGCCAGTACTTGGTTGGTGAAGGAATTGGACATGACGAAGCTGGGATGACCCGTCGCGCAGCCCAGGTTCACCAGGCGCCCCTGAGCGAGCAGAATGATGCGCTTGCCGTCGGGGAAAATGACGTGATCCACCTGGGGCTTGATCTCTTCCCATTGGTATTGCTCCAGGCTGGCGACATTGATCTCGTTGTCGAAATGTCCGATGTTGCACACGATGGACTGGTCTTTCATCGCCGCCATGTGGTCGTGGTCGATGACGTGGAAATTGCCGGTGGCGGTGACGAAGATGTCGGCTTTCGAGGCTGCATCATCCATAGTGACCACGCGATAACCTTCCATCGCCGCCTGCAATGCGCAGATGGGATCGATCTCGGTGATCCACACGGTAGCGCCTAGACCGCGCAGGGACTGGGCGCAACCTTTGCCCACGTCACCGTAGCCCAGCACCACTGCGATCTTGCCGGCGATCATCACATCGGTAGCGCGCTTGATGCCGTCCACCAGGGATTCGCGGCAGCCGTACAGGTTGTCGAACTTGGACTTGGTCACTGAATCGTTGACGTTGAAGGCGGGGAAGGGCAGGTCGTTGTTTTCGGCCATCTGGTACAAACGGTGAACGCCGGTGGTGGTTTCTTCTGTCACGCCTTTGATGTTTTTGAGGATGTTGGAATACCAGCCGGGCTGCTCTGCAACACGCTTCTTGATAGCTGCATACAGCACCTCTTCCTCTTCGCTGGTGGGATTTTCCAGTACGGACAGATCCTTCTCTGCCTTGGCACCCAGGTTGATGAGCAGCGTAGCGTCGCCGCCATCATCCAGAATCATGTTGGGGGTGCCGCCGTCGGCCCATTCCATGATGCGATGGGTGTAGTCCCAGTATTCGCTGAGGGTTTCACCCTTGAAGGCAAACACAGGAACACCTTCTGCGGCAATCGCGGCAGCGGCGTGATCCTGGGTGGAGTAGATGTTGCACGAAGCCCAGCGAACCTCGGCGCCCAGCGCGGTCAGGGTTTCAATCAGGACGGCGGTCTGGATGGTCATGTGCAGGGAACCCGCGATGCGGGCACCCTTGAGGGGCTTGCTGCCCGCGTACTTGTCGCGCAGGGCCATCAGTCCTGGCATCTCGGTTTCGGCGATGGCGATTTCCTTGCGTCCCCAGTCTGCCAGGGACATGTCTGCTATCTTGTAA
>DTXR01000104.1 GCA_012962365.1 Chromatiaceae bacterium
AGTTTCTTGCCAGTCTTGTCAAACACGGCCACGGCCAGTTGGTGCATTCCCCGGTCGACGGTTTGCAGCTGCATCACCGTGCTGTAATACTTTTTCTCGAGTGCAGCGCCATCCAGGATGACTTTCAGATAATCCCCCTTGCGCAGTACCGGTGCCAACGCCACAAATACAGAAACCGTTCCCGGGCTACTGCGAACCACGCCACCATCATCAGGACTGACGATGGTGAGTTCGCGGTAGGAAAATGCCTTAACTTTCTCTTCTTTGACTTCGGACGCCGGCTCATCCATTTCCAGCTCCTCGATCTGATCTGCTGCCTTTTCCGGCATGGGCGGCGGCGCATAGGTCGAAAGCCCTGGCAGCTTCTCCATTTGCTTTGCCCCGGATGTGCCAGGTTCATCGCCATAATGAATATTGCCGGCGCTATCGACCCATTTGTATATTCCCGCCTCAACAACAGCTGTCGCCAGCAAGAATAAAAAAATCGCATACATTTTCATGTGTCAAATACTAGCTCAGGGTATGACTGATTACCAGAAACACAGTGAAAAACCTGGACACGTGGTCATTTCTAACCGATGAACACGCGTAAAAAACGGTTATCCCGAATTGCTGCTCTTTAGTCAAGAAGGCGTACCGGCGCGCCAACGTTCAATCCCAGTAATCGGCTTGCGCTGCCACGACTAACGGCTATTTCGATCAATCCGATAGAGTTTTCGTAGCAGAAAAGCTCACCCGGCGGCACAGATGAAAAGGTGCGTGCTACGTCGATTCGCTGTCCTTCTACAACCACTCCTCGCAGCTTTTCGATATTGGCTGCCCGAATGCCGGTCATGGCATTGCCGAAGCCATCGCTATAGATCACCTGGCTCAAGTCTGCAGGCCAGGAAGCACCAACCATATCGACGACCGAAAATGGCCGGCATGGTGGCATTTTACCCTGGGCAAGGATCCCTGCTACTGGCGCAAAAACATCTCTGCCATGGAAACTGGCGGAAATGGACTGATAGTCGTCCATATCCAATTCCCGCAACACGATCTGATCTTTTTTGGAATGGGTGGCCAGAACGGCCAGCAATCCATTATCCGGCCCCGTATACCACCGTTCTCCCTTATTCAGGCAAAGTGCCTTCCGATCCCCTCCAACCCCAGGATCGACAACAGCGACTACAATCGCTTCTTTGGGTAGATAGGCATCCAGTGCCGAGAGCAAATAGGCGGCTGCCTTGGGATCAGCGAAAGGCGCATCGCACATCAGGTTGATAACCCGGGAATCGGGCGACGCCGATAACAATGCGGCCTCCATTTGCCCTGTATAGGGCCCCCTGGTGCTGAAATCCGTAAAAAAGAATACCGGTGCGCTGGACATGCTACTCCTGGCTCCTTTCAATAATCAGTGGTCTCGTAGCAGTATAACCGCCAGCACACTGATCGAATATGTGAAACCCGCTCCAATTTTCCCATTACCGACAG
>DTXR01000105.1 GCA_012962365.1 Chromatiaceae bacterium
AACAAACCTCTCCGGGGAAATTCCGGATCCTGGTGAAATATCCGGGCTAGGGAAAACCCTAATCAATTTTCCTGTATCTGCCAATTTCCTTATCCCATCACGCACTGCATACTCCCTTCACGCCGACGCAAAACATCCATCAAGAGATACTGCTTTCGATCGACGTACAAACACATTGATTGACCTATTTAACCACAGAACATTCCCGGCAACCCTGCTCAAGACAGATCGATCGGGAATGCACTGTGACAATCCAATAGTCCACTAATCCCTGGAGGATGTAATGACGAAACTCACCCAAAGGCTTGGCGATACTGCCACTGCCCTGGCCCTATGTACCGGGCTGGTGTTTTCCGCCCAGGCCGGCGCAGCAGACCTGGAAGCCGGCAAGAAAATCGCTTTTGACCGCACCAAAGGCAACTGCCTGGCCTGTCACCACATCGAAGGTGGTAAGGTAGCCGGCAACATTGCCCCGCCCCTGCTGGCCATGAAAAGCCGCTTTCCCGACAAGGCCAAACTGCGCGCACAGATTTGGGATGCGACGGTCGCCAATCCAAACTCCATCATGCCCCCCATGGGTCGCCACAGAATTCTTTCCGAAAAGGAAATCGATCTGGTGACTGATTTTATTCATAGTCTGTAACGCGGACGCAAGAGGACAGAAATCATGAAGAAAATGCTAACCCTGTTGCTTTCCGCCGGTCTGGCGGCTACTGCAACCCAGGCCATATCCGGCCCAAAAGAAGACCTGGAGAAATTTCGCACCCATTTTGAACAGCGCTTCCCCGGTATCCAGCTGGACGACTTCGGCAACGGCCCCTACGCCTTGGACGCCAACAAGCGGCTGCAGTGGGAAGACATGGAAGAATTCCCTCCTTATGATGTGTACGTGGACAAAGGCCGCGAAATCTGGGAAACACCTTTCAAGAACGGTAAGAGCTTCGCCAGTTGTTTTGGCAAAGATGCTTCAAAAGTGCGCCCCAAATATCCACACTGGGACAAAGCTGCCGGCAAGGTCGTCACCCTGGAAGGCGACATCAATAAATGCCTGAAAGCCAATGGTGAAAAGCCCTTCGGCTGGAAGAAAGGTAAGATTGCGCATCTGGGTGCGTACCTCGGCTATGAAGCTCGTGGCAAGAAACTCAATGTCGTTATTCCCAATGACCCAAAGGCACTACAGGCCTATGAAGAGGGCAAGCGGTTTTTCTATGCCAAGCGCGGCCAATTGAACGTAGCCTGTGCTGACTGCCATGTGTACTACCCCGGTCAACGTGTGCGGGGGCAGCTTCTCAGTACCGCACTCGGCCAGCCCACCCACTTTCCTGTATTCCGAGCCAAGTGGGCCAAGAAAGGCAAAGGAGACGGCATGGGCACATTGCATCGTCGTTACGGCGGCTGCAACAAGCAGGTTCGCGCCCGTCCTTTCAAGGCACAGAGCAAGGAATACCGCAATTTGGAATTCTTCCACACCTATATGTCAAACGGTCTGGAAATCAACGCACCAGGTTACCGCGAGTAACGGGGAGATATACGAATGAAAAAACTAATCGCAGCATTTGGCCTGGCCCTGTTGATCACAGGTTGCAACGCCACAACACCTGAAAAACCCGCAAGCAAGCAGGCACAGTATGAGGCCGCGCTGAAAAACGCCCAGGCGGCAGTCGATAAGGCCGCTTCCGTTGGCGGTGAATGGCGGGATATTCGCTGGAAGAAATCCAAGAAGAAATACCTGCCCAGCGCCATCGAAGCTGCCAAGGCAGGTGACTACGACAAGGCCCTCAAACTGCTGGAAATAGTACAATTCCAGGCGGAGGCAGGATACAAGCAGGCCATGGCGCAGAAAAACGCCGGCCCACGCTTCTAACTGATCACCAAACAGAACCAATCATCAAATGGAGAAGTAATCATGAATCTCAATCAAAAACGCCGTGTATTCCTCAAGGGATCAGTGGCAGCAGGAACCCTGGGCGCTGCCGTCGGTCTGCTCACTCCCGGTGCCGTGCTGGCAGCCTGGAACAAAAATGCCTTTACTGCCAAAGGCATTGATGAAGCGATCGCTGGCGCAGCGGGCAGCCCTACCACCGTACCATCCACCGACATCACTATCAAGGCGCCGGATATCGCTGAGAACGGTGCGGTAGTACCTGTGTCTGTCTCCACAAAGATGGACGGAGTCAACTCCATCACCTTGCTGGTAGAGAAAAACGCCACACCCCTGTCTGCCATCTTCCATCTGCCAAAAGGCACACTGCCTGACGTGTCCACCCGCGTAAAAATGGGCAAGACCGGCGATGTCATCGCTGTCGTCAAGGCAAATGGCAAACTGTATTCCGCACGCAAAAGCGTAAAAGTCACCATTGGCGGCTGCGGCGGCTGATCAAACGAAGAGGCAATAGAAAATGGCTAAATCAATCAAAATTCGCGCCAAGTCCAAAGGTGGTATCACCACAGTCAAGGCACTGATCACTCACCCCATGGAAACTGGCCTGCGCAAGAACAAAAAGACCGGCGAGATGATTCCTGCCCACTTCATTCAGGAAGTGGTGTGCAAGCACAACGGCAAGGAAGTCATCAATTGCGAATGGGGCGGCTCCGTTTCCAAGAACCCCTACCTGGCATTCAAGTTCAACGGTGGCAAGAAAGACGACAGCATTGAACTGAGCTGGAAAGACAACAAGGGTGAAGGCGATTCCATAACCGCTAAAATCCGCTAGGCTTTTTTGAAAGCCATGCCCTTTCCCCGTGGAAAGGGCATATTCCTGAGCCCCGGGAAAACTCCCGGGACTCAGGAATATTTACACCGTAACTCACAGGACATGCTTAATGACCATATCAAGACGAGAATTTGTAAGGCTGATGGGCTTGGCCGGCGCCGCCGGTATGCTCCCCACATCGGCTTTCGCGGCAGCACGAAAACCAACCGATCTGTACGAAATACCCAAGTTCGGCAATGTCTGTCTCATGCACATGACAGACTGTCACGCACAGCTGAACCCCATCTATTTCCGCGAGCCCAGCGTCAACCTGGGCATAGGTGCAGCAAAGGGCAAGGCTCCCCATCTCGTCGGCAAGAATTTCCTGAAGCACTACGACACCACGCCAGGGAGCATCGAATCCCACGCCTTCACCTATCTGGACTTCGACAACGCTGCAAAGAAATATGGCAAGGTGGGTGGTTTCTCCCACCTGGCAACGCTGGTAAAACGCGTCCGCACCGAGCGCGGTGACGGCAACAGCATTCTTCTCGATGGCGGTGATACCTGGCAAGGCTCCGGGACGGCATTCTGGACCCGCGGCAAGGACATGGTCGGCGCCTGTAATCGTCTGGGCGTGGATGTCATGACAGGCCACTGGGAATTTACCTATCTGGACAAGGAAATCATCGCCAACATCGGTGATTTCAAAGGTGAGTTCGTTGCCCAGAACGTCAGCGTAAATGAAGACGCCCTGTTTGATTACCGCTTTGCGGATTTCGCTGGTTTCGATGAAGATTCCGGTCTGGCCTTCAAGCCCTATACCATGAAAACCGTGAACGGCATGCGCGTGGCCGTCATCGGCCAAGCTTTCCCCTATACGCCGATCGCCAATCCACAGCGCTTTATCCCCGACTGGACATTCGGCATTCAGGATGAGCGCATGCAAAGCATGGTTAACTATGTACGGGAAAATGAAAAACCCGATCTTGTCGTTGTTATCTCCCATAACGGCATGGACGTGGATCTGAAAATGGCTTCCCGTATCAGCGGCATCGACGTCATCTTCGGTGGCCACACTCATGACGGGGTGCCCCGCCCTGTAGAGGTGAGCAACAAAGGTGGTAAGACCCTGGTAACCAACGCCGGTTCCAACGGCAAATTCCTCGCTGTCATGGATCTGGATGTCAGCAAAGGCAAGCTGAAGGATTACCGCTACCGTCTGGTTCCCGTGTTCTCCAACATGCTTGAAGCGGACAAGGACATGCAGGCCTATATCGACAAGGTGCGCGCACCCTATAAAGACAAGCTGGAGAAGAAACTCGCCGTAGCCGGTGAGACCCTGTACCGCCGCGGCAACTTCAACGGCACCTTCGATCAAATCATCTGTGATGCCCTGAACAAGGTCAATGACGCCCAGATATCCCTGTCTCCCGGCTTCCGCTGGGGTACGACAGTGCTGCCAGGCCAGGACATCACCATGGATCACGTCATGGATCAGACCTGCATCACCTACCCGGAAACCTATCGCCGGGAAATGACCGGTGAAGAGATCAAGGCTATCCTTGAAGATGTCGCTGACAACCTGTTCAACATTGACCCCTACTACCAGCAAGGTGGTGACATGGTGCGGGTTGGCGGACTGGACTATGTATGTGAGCCTACCCAGACAATGGGCAAACGCGTCACCAACATGACGCTGGATGACGGCACCAAGATCGAAGCCAAGAAAAAATACATGGTATCCGGCTGGGCTACGGTGGGATCTAAATCACCGGGGCGTCCCATATGGGATGTCGTCGCCGACTACCTGAAAGAACAGGGCACGGTGAAGATCAAAAAGCTCAACACACCAAAACTGGTTGGCGTAAAAGGCAACCCGGGAATAGCCAGCTAACCCGTACCTGTTTATCCCCTCCCTCCTATTGGGATTAGCGCCTCCGGGCGCTTTTTTTATGTACAGGATGTACGGTATGCCGCGGGCGCAGGGATG
>DTXR01000106.1 GCA_012962365.1 Chromatiaceae bacterium
GCCGTGAAGGAAGCGGTGTTCCCGTTCGCGCGCTTCCCGGGCGTGGACCCGGTGCTCTCGCCGGAAATGAAATCCACCGGCGAAGTCATGGGCGTGGGCAAAACCTTTGGCGAGGCCTACGGCAAGGCCAACGAAGGTGGTAGCATCAAGCTCCCCACCAGCGGCAAGGCGCTGTTGTCGGTGCGTGAAGCCGATAAGCAACGTATCAAACTGGTTGCCAGGGATCTGGCCGATCTGGGTTTCGAGCTCTTTGCCACAGGCGGTACCTGTGATTCCATACTGTCCGCTGGTGTAGACTGTGTGCGGGTCAACAAGGTGATGGAAGGCCGCCCGCATATCGTGGACATGATAAAAAATGATGACTTTGATTTGATTGTCAATACCACCGAAGGCAAGCAGGCGATGCTGGATTCAGCTTCCATACGGCGGGCTGCATTGCAGCACAAGATCAGCTACACCACCACCATGTCTGGCGGCGAGGCCATCGTCATGGCGATTCAACACCAGGGAGAACCCATGGTGGTCAGCCTGCAGGAACTTCATGGCTGATGACCGCCGCCGTACCAGAAGAGCCATAACGAAACAGAAAATCTGACGGAATCGTGTTCCCGATGACTTTCAGACCAGATTGCTTATGAACAAGACACCGATGACAGTGCGGGGCGCTGAAGCCCTGCGGCAGGAACTCAATGAACTGAAGACTGTTGCGAGACCGAAGGTTATCGCCGCGATTTCAGAGGCGCGCGCTCATGGAGATCTGAAGGAAAATGCGGAGTACCACGCGGCCCGAGAACAGCAAAGCTTCATCGAGGGCCGCATCAAGGATATCGAGGCCAAGCTGTCCAATGCGCAGATCATCGACGTCAGCACCGTCAATGCCGGCGGGCGGGTCGTATTCGGGGCCACAGTGGATGTGCTCGACCTGGAAACGGACGAAGAGCATACCTATCAGATCGTTGGTGAAGATGAGGCGGATATCCGCCATTCCCGTATTTCTGTAACTTCCCCCATCGCCCGTGCACTCATCGGCAAGACTGAAGGCGATGAGGTGGAGATTCAAGTGCCAGGCGGCATGCGGGAGTTCGAGATACTGGAAGTCAGATATATATGAACGCGTTCAGGGAAGGAACCCGATGAAATGGCTGTCTGCATGCTTTCTGTTGGCGGCGCTGCTGCTGTTGTCCGGCCTGCAGCCGACCATTGCCGACGACAGCGGTGGCGCAACGGCTGAGGAACCTTCCGGTGACCAGGTCTTCGTCCGACTCAAGCGGGATGAAAGCGGCAAGCCCGAATCCCTGCAGGTGGCTGTGGTGCGCTATGTCCCCCGGGACAAGAACCAGCATCTCGAATATGTAGACCTGATTTCCGCCGTGCATATCGGCGAGCATGAGTATTACAGCCTTATCAACTTCCTCTTTACCCGTTATGACGCGGTGTTGTATGAACTCGTGGCCGCGCAGGGCACACGCGTTCCCAGGGGCGGTAACGAGAAGAAAGGCATTATTTCCGGAGCGCAAAGCTGGATGCGGGACGTGCTGGACATGGGAATGCAGCTGGAAGACGTGGATTATACGCTTCCCCATCTTGTGCATGCGGATCTGTCGCCCAGGGAATTCAGTGAACGCATGGACGAGCGTAATGAATCCGTATTCGGGATGATAGGAAAAGCGACTCTTGCGGGTATGGGCAAGCGGAACACTGCCCGCATCCTGCTCAGTGAAATGCGTCTGCTCAGGAATCTCATGTCGGGCAACCGTGATCTGGCGCTGAAAATCTTCATGGCGGAGCAGATGGTTCAGAGTATCAAACTAGGTGATGCCATTGAGGGCAGGGAAGGCAGCACACTGGTTGCCGAGCGCAACAAGAAGGCGTTGCAGGTGCTGCGACAGGAAATCGATGCGGGCAAGAAAAAGCTGGCCATTTTCTATGGCGCTGCCCACATGCCGGATATGAGCAAACGTCTGCAGTCCGAATTTGATCTTGCGCCTGCCAGCACTGTCTGGCTGGATGCCTGGAAACTGAAATAGCGTCCGCTACCAGCTTTCAAATCCATCGCTGAACAGTTTACC
>DTXR01000107.1 GCA_012962365.1 Chromatiaceae bacterium
ATAGAAGCTATTGCCACTATTTTTGGAAGGACATGTCAATTTGCTTCCGTCCCAGTGCTTGATCGCGCTGTGGCGTACAACCTGCCATCGGGTTTTTCCGGAAAGATCCGGAAAACGTCCTACATAATAGTGATCACCGGATTCCTTTCCGAAGCTGGATGCCTTGATCTTCTTCAGCACGATTTCTGCAGCAAGATGCTGAAATGCGGGCAGATCCAATTCTATTCCGTTTACATTGTAGCGACAATGCCCGGCGTTTCCTGAGACACCGTTGGCAGTCTGTTCAATCTCGATGACCTCGACGCCCCAGGGACGGTCTTCGCCAAAACCGACAAAATCGCGCTCCTTGCAGGAGGAAAGACGGTCTGCCCTGTTGATTGCGGGAGAGATGGTGATTTTCCGCCCGGCATCAAAAAGGTAGCAGGGTGCTTCCGGTACATAGGCGATTCCCACCCCCAGTTCAAGCTCGGGAAGCCCCATTTGCCGGCTTTCCAGGTTTCTTTTCACTACCAGGTCGATGATGTCATAGGCCAGCCCGCAGGCCCGGGCCACAACCTGAGAGGGCGGATTGGCGTGCTCCAGGAGCATCAGGATGACCGCATCGCCTTCCACGAACACTTTTTCCGCGCCGTATGTCTGCAACAGTGAATTGATCGGGTCGAACAGGTTCTGGCTGAAATAGGATGCGGGGTTCAAACCCTCCCTGAGCATACTCGTGGTAAGTTCGGTGGAACCACGAAGATCGGCCTTGATAATCACATGCCCCTTCACCTCCGGTGCCTGCCCCTCTTCCTGGAGGGAAAACTCCTGTAACAGGGCATTCGCGCGGGACAGTGCCAGTTCCTTGGGCTTGTCCAGCAATCGGATGAGATCCATGGCCCGGTACAACTCCCAGGCAAGCTTCAGATCACGACGCAGGCTCGCATAACCTTCCAGCACCTTGATCAGCCAGGCCCTGCGTTGCGCCGCATCGGAATGCTTGATTTCCTTGTGTACGGAATTCATGCGCTGCACGTACAGGTCCAGGTCTGAAATGTCCTTGAACTGCTGCAGAATGGGAATCAGCTCTTTTTTGCTGCGGCCACCGAGCACATACTCATAAACCAGACGCAACGCACCCTTTCTTCCCAGACTCCGGTACAGATCCGGCAGCAAGGCACTGGCAAAGGTCATTTCCAGAATGCCGTTCTTCTGCAGGCTGGTCTCAAGCTCTTCCAGCAAATTGTCCTGGAATTCACGCCAGCGCTTCTGGCTCCAGAACCCCGGCTGGCCTCTTTCTCCGTCTCCGCCCGTCAGCCAGGACAGGTTGGCTGGATCATCGAACCAACTGCTTTCCATACGCTGATACTCGGACTGGGACATCACGGCGCGCAGATAAGCCTCTGCCTGTGCATAGGTGGGAAAGTCGCCCTTGTCCCGCCGCAACTGCAGCGCATTCAAATTGTCATTCTGTTCCGGAGAGAGACGGCGAACCGGGCAGTCCGGCAACCAGCGGCACAGCACATCGAGCACCAGCTGTTCGAAGGTTCTGAACATTTCCGGCTTGAGCAGCAGAAAGGGATAGACCTCGATAAACGCAGCTTCATCACTCAGGTCACTCAGTTGCAGCAGCGGATTGAACAGCATTTCCTCGGCTACCGGCCATGAGAGGGCAAGGATGCTCTTCCTGTGCTTGCGCGTTACGACTTCCATGCTGCGCAGCTGATCAATGAGATCGCGGCTGACCAGATAGCGCAACATGGGTTGATGACGGCTGAAGCGCCAGAGTTTCTCATGCCGGGACACCAGGTCGCCACCGGAAAGCTCCCCAACGGTGGAGCCCATGTCGAAACCGTCCCGGCAATCCTGCAGTTGCCGATCGACGCTCAGATAGATTTGCTTGACAACGGACAGAATAAACAGCTGGTACACTTCCCGTCGAGACGATTGCCTCGCTCTTAGTGCGACCGCATTGCTCAGTTGATTGAACACGTCATGGAAAGTTTCCGATGCCGCACCATCCTGTATCAGGAGATCGTTGCTCATGGGCATCTGCAGTGTGCGCATGTGGCGCGCCATGCTGGAAATCACACTCGTCTCGATAGCATGCGTCAGCTTGGGCTCAAGACGCACATCGATACGGGTATTGTCCATACCCATGGGAAAGGTATCCAGTCGCAGGGACTTTCTCTTGGGAACGGTCAGCTCATCCTGCAGCAACGCCGCAGACCCCTTGTCGCCGGAACTGCCCATCATTGCCATGTATTCTCCTCAGCTGTTCATCGCGGGATTGTCAACCTGGGGTATCATCCAATGGAACAATGTACCCCAACCTTTTTTCACAGTCTAACCCTTGAACTATAATTGGAAAAAACAACCAGTAGCCATTTTCATGAAAAAGATTCTGCAAGCCATCATCCTGTTCTTGTTCATCGGCCCGGCGAACGCCAGCGACTGGGACAACCCCAACCCCTTTGTAGACATGATGCGTTCCATGCTGGATGTCTTTGAAATGATGCAGCTGTACCAGAACTTTTCCGGGAACCTCGGGCATAACCCCAACCCATCCCGATACCCGAAATACATTCAGCCCTATTCTCCCATGTCCCCGAATACACCACCTTCAGACCAACCGGCAGACAGCAGGCTGGAAGGTGCCTGGGCAAGTCAGAACCGCATCCTGCTGGCCATCAAACAGCAGTATGCCCGCATGTACTGGTCACGGGAACAATACCGGGATTTCTATATCGAGATCCTCCCCGAACACCTGAAGTTCAAAGATGCCACCACAGGACAGGTGCAGGCATTTGAATACCGGATTCAGGACGATCAGCTGGCGCTTCGAGACGACAAGGGGCGGGTGATCCAGTTCTTTCGCCTGAACACGAAAGAGCCCCTTCCAGACAGGGAAACTGAACCCAATTTCTGGGATCCTAACGTAAACTGATGCAGATAAGGCGCAGACCAACGCCCAGCAGTAACAGAGCAAACCCTTTTTTCAGCTGGGAAACCGGCAGGCCATGCGCCAAACGGGCGCCAAAGGGGGCAGTTAGTACAGCAAACGCCCCCACAACAATCACAGCGGGCCAATACACGAACCCGGTGGATAACCCCACCCCGGCTCCTTCTCCAATCAACATGAACCCCAGTGTGCCGGCAATGGCAATGGGTAACCCGCAAGCTGCCGAAGTAGCCACCGCCAGGGGCAGGCTTTTTCCTTGCCAGACCAGAAACGGCACTGTCATGGTCCCGCCACCAATACCCACCAGACCCGATACGGTGCCTATGGCTGCACCCACGGGAAAAAACAGGCGCGCACCAACAGAGCGTCTCTTACCCGCTTTTGGCACCGACCCGATAAGCATCTGACACGCCACTATCAGCAGAAAAGACCCGAACAGTATTTTCAACAAATCGGTGCTGAACCTGGAGGCCAGCCAGGCACCTGCCAACGCACCCAGCATCAACCCGGGCGCCAAACTGAACACCACTGGCCAGTCTACAGCTCCCCGCCGATGATGTGCCCACATGGATGCGATCGCGACTGGAACGATGATGGCAAGGGAGCTACCGATAGCAAGATGTGACAGGAAAGTAGCATCGAAGCCTTGCAGATGAAACAGTAGAAGCAGACCCGGAACAATCACCAGCCCGCCACCAATACCCATCAGACCGGCAAGCACACCGGCCAGTGCGCCCAGCAGGACATACAGAACATGGTGAAGCTCAAGCCCCACTTGGAAACCTCCGAAGAAGTTGCCGCCCCGGCACAGGCAGAAACCCAGGTAATTTGTCATTCCAGTATCCGGTCTGCATCAGAATGCAGCAGACGGAATGAACCACAGGTTCCCTACAGGACAACCAGATTGTCCCGATGAATCAGTTCTTCCTCATCCATGTAACCCAGAATCTGCTCAAAGTTTCTGCTGGGCTCACCAGTGATCTGACGGGCTTCATCAGAAGAATAGTTCACCAGACCCCGCGCTACTTCATTCCCTTTCTGATCGACACACACCACCATTTCCCCCCTGGAGAACTGGCCATCGACTGCGGTGACGCCAACCGACAACAGGCTGGACCCGGAGTTGCGCAGCTTATTCACCGCACCGGAATCCAGAATCAAACGCCCATGGGCCTGCAACTGGGCCGCCAGCCAGCGCTTGCGTGCCGCATCAGGCTCTTGCGTGGGCACAAGCAGCGTGCCCAGCGGCTTACCCTCGGTGATACCACGCAGGGCATCACCATCCTTGCCCGAAGTGATGATGGTTGCCGTCCCGGAACGCGCCGCCAGCCTTGCCGCCCGCAGCTTGGTCCGCATGCCACCACTGCCCAGGGTTCCACGGGAATTCCCCGCGAAACTGTCGAGGCGGGTATCGTCGACACGGGCATGCTCGATAAGCCTGGCATCGGGCGAAGTGCGCGGGTCAGCATCGAACAGCCCGTTCTGATCCGTAAGCAGTATCAGCAGATCAGCTTCGATGAGATTCGCCACCAGGGCGGCCAGCGTGTCGTTGTCGCCAAAACGCAATTCCTCATTGGCCACGACATCGTTTTCGTTCACCACGGGCACGACCCCCAGAGACAGCAGCGTCTGCAAAGTACTGCGCGCATTGAGGTAACGTCTTCGGTCGGACAGGTCATCATGGGTAACCAATACCTGAGCCGTATGGCGTCCCCGGCGCTGAAAACAACTTTCCCAGGCCTGCACCAGTCCCATCTGGCCAATAGCCGCGGCGGCTTGCAATTCGTGCAGAGTTTCCGGCCGCTGGTCCCAGCCCATGCGGCACATGCCTTCAGCTACCGCACCGGAAGAAACCAGCACCAGCTCGTTGCCTTGCTCAAGCCAATCGGCCATCTGATCCACCCAACCCCCAAGAGCCTGACGATCCAGCCCGCGGCCTTCTGCCGTGAGTAAAGCACTGCCGATCTTCACGACCCAGCGCCGGGTTTTGGATATACTGTCTCTCGTAATCATCAGGATTGGGTCGGGTCGTAGGGCATCTCTTCCGTCTGCACTGCATTCTCGGCAGGTTCATCGAAAGATTCGATATGTTGCATCAACGCCTGGGCCAGCTCATCCACACCTTCACCGCTGACAGAGGACACAGCAAAAACCGGCCCTTTCCAGTCGAGGTTTTCAAGCAGTTGCTGCTTTTTCTCCTCGAATTCTTCGTCCAGCAGCAAGTCTTTCTTGGTCAGCACCAGCCAGCGCTCCCGCTGTGCCAGGTCACCACCGTATTTCTCCACCTCGGCAATCAACTGGCGTACTTCTTCGGCGGGATTCACGCTCTCATCCATGGGCGCGATATCCACCAGATGCAAAACCAGCCGGGTTCGGGACAAATGCTTGAGAAACTGCAAACCTAGCCCCGCACCTTCCGATGCACCTTCGATTACCCCGGGAATATCGGCGATGACAAAACTGCGCCCCTGCCCCATGTTGACCACCCCCAAGTTGGGATACAGCGTGGTAAACGGGTAGTCCGCCACTTTTGGGCGGGCATGGGACATTTTCGCGATCAGGCTGGATTTTCCGGCATTGGGCATACCCAGCAATCCTACGTCCGCCAGCACGATGAGTTCCAGACTCAGGTTACGCTTTTCACCCGGGGTGCCACTGGTGGCCCGTCGGGGCGCGCGGTTGGTGCTGCTCTTGAAGTGAATATTGCCCAGGCCATGCTTGCCACCTCTGGCCACGAGCATCTCCTGACCTTCTTCCAGGATCTCACCGATAACCTCTTCCGTATCCAGATCCCGTACCCGTGTTCCCACGGGAACACGCACATACAACGTAGCACCTTTACGACCATACATTTGCCGGCTCATGCCGTTCTGTCCCCGTTCGGCGCGATGCAGGCGCTTATGTCGAAAATCCACCAGGGTATTGAGTCCTTCATCACCCACCAGAATTACATGGCCACCATCGCCCCCATCGCCCCCATCGGGACCACCCTTGGGAATGTATTTTTCACGACGAAAGCTAACGCAACCGTTTCCACCGTCGCCTGCTTCCACCTTGATAATGGCTTCATCTACAAATTTCATGGAAGAAATTATACCGCACAAATAAAAAACCCCGCCGATTCAGGCGGGGCTTTCAACAGATGATGCTGAAAAGCGATCAGGCAGAAACCACGCTCACGAACTGGCGCTTTCTGGGACCCTTTTTCTCGAACTTCACTACGCCGTCATTGAGCGCATACAAGGTGTGATCACGACCACAACCGACATTCACGCCGGGGTGCACTTTGGTGCCACGCTGGCGGATGATGATACCGCCGGCCTTGATGGCCTGGCCGCCGTAGATCTTCACGCCAAGACGTTTGGATTCTGAATCGCGGCCGTTTCTGGAACTACCGCCTGCTTTCTTATGTGCCATGCTCTATTCTCCTTC
>DTXR01000108.1 GCA_012962365.1 Chromatiaceae bacterium
GGAAACGCCTGTACCGATCCCGATGAGGGTGTCAATATGACTTGGCCAAACGACCAACTGCCCGCAGGCAGGGCACTCGCCTGAGCCGTTACTGTGATTGTCTGGGTCATGCCGGGCATGACACTGAAGTCCGACGGTAATACGGATAGCTTCCAGCCGGGTGGGTTGACGACAGAAGCAGTCCAATCAATAGTCGTTCCGGTAATACTTTTCAGCGTTCGCGTCCAGCTACAGCCACCGGCGCAAACATTGTTGGCGAAGCTTGCGAGATTCAGCTGCTTTGGGTCCCCGCCGATAACAGGGTCGGCTGCAATATAGTTGGTCTCGGTTTCATCCAGCACAAGACCGACGGTGTTTGCCGCAACTGCGCCCAGATCCACCACACCGCTCCCCATGTCGAAGGGATCTGCGGGGGTTGCTGCATCCTCCTTGCGCACACCCATGGTGACAGCGGTTGTCATCAACGCCGACTGCATCTCCGCCGGGGTCCAGTCAGGGTGCAGAGCCTTGAGCAATGCGCCCGCCCCTGCCACATGCGGGCTGGCCATGGAGGTGCCACTGATCGCTCCCCACGCCGCAGGAAGGGGATCATCGATACCCACAGCAGCGACTATCCCCACACCAGGCGCCGCCACATCCGGTTTGATGATAACCGGCAAGGCCCGGTTGCTACCACGGGAACTAAAACCGGCCATGATATCGGCAAAGGCATTGTCTACCACTTTGGTCGTTCCCGAAAGGGTTGCCATATGCCCGGTTCCGCTATCCAGCCAGGTACGCAAGAGATTGCCGCTGGAAACACCGAGATGCACCGCCGGGATGCTATGTGGATCCATGTTTACCGATTCACCCTGGGCAGCCGTATTAGCCAGCACGAAACCCTTGGCGCCACCTGCTGCGACGTTGGCGCTCTTATCCACCCTGGCGTTTTCACCCCGGTCACAGACCACGATCTCGTTGGTCCAGGTTCCCGCAGGATAAGGATTCAGGCAAAGCGGGTCATTTCCCGCATAATTTTTTGCATGCACGATTGGGGCAGGACCGTATCCGCTGGTCAGGCTTTGGCCCACCAAGTCGACGGGGGATGTCATATCACCGCCAGACATCGAGGTCAGTGAGGCCAAAAACACCCGGTCATGGGTGGAAGCACCAACGGCGGTCAACCAGGGAGCATCAGCGGGGGAACCCACTGTTCTGGCTCCGGGCCCATCATTTCCTGCAGAAGTAGCAACGAAGATTCCGGCCGCGCGTGCATTGCGAAAACCCACCGTATCGAAATCATTCCATACGTCTGAAGCGCCTGATGAGCCGATGGAATAGTTGATCACATCGACACCATCCGCTATGGCATCATCAATAGCTGAGGTGAGGCCGGAAAGGCTGCAACACGCGGCATAGGCAATGATATTGGCATGGGGAGCCACCCCGGAGATGGTGGCCGGAACAACTATGGTCGGCGCAACAACTTCGGCATCCACATGGTTTCCGGCTGCCGTGCTGGCGGTATGGGAGCCATGTCCGTTGGAATCCCTGGGGTCGGCACCATTACTGTCTCCCGTATCGTAGCCGCGCGCCCCAATCAATTTGTCGTTACAGGGGAAAGTGGCATCAAAGGAAGGATCGGCACTATCACAGACCCCCACATAATTCCCGGCACCCCAGGGGTTGGTGTGGTCATACCCGTCGCCCCCTATATCCGCAAAGGAAGGGTTTGAGGGGTTGATGCCCGTGTCAATGATGCCGACGATAATGCCTTCGCCCTGGCTGGCAGGAAAAGCCCCTCCCGTCCAGATATCGGGAGCGCCGATCCAGGTCGGCCCCGCATCCGTATGTAATTCCTGTTTCCTGTCTTTCTGCACGAAAGCCACTCCAGGCAACTTCCGTATTTTTTCTGCCTCCTCTGTGGTAAGCCACACGGCCATACCGTTGTTGGCATAGAAATACTCATGAACAACCTTCACCGGCCTTCCAACTGTGCTCCGGATGGCGGATTCCAGTATTCGGTGACGACCTGCAAGATAAGATCTGTAAGCAAGTGCGGGGGCAGATTTTGCATCCAGCTTCTCGGATTGGGTGGATTGCGCACTGGTCGCCTCCAGTCCCTGAATACCGCCGTTATAGGTGGCCAGTGGCGCATCCTGAAGTCTGATCAAATAGATCGCGGTTTCATCACCCCGCTTTGCCGAAGTATTGCCGATATCTACTTCTTTCACGTCAGCGGTATCAACAGCCCGGACGGGGACAACATCATCTGAAAGCGATGGCGTACCGGATAAACCCAATAACATCCCTACCGAGGTGACTATTGCATTCCTCATTCTGGTTTGCTTCACGATAACTCCTCCAATCGACATATGGTGAAAGATTTCGAACCAATATTTGAATCACGAAATGGCTGGAA
>DTXR01000109.1 GCA_012962365.1 Chromatiaceae bacterium
GTGATCAGCGTCGCTCCCTTGTAGCGGGAGAAATCCCGCCCCTTGGGATCGAGCAGCACGGGAAGGCCGGCCGCCCTGGCACGCTGGATCCATGCCTGGGGAGCCGACAGTGTGCCTTTGCCATAATCCGACAACACAACCACATCAAAATCCGGCAGCAGTGCTTCAAACCGATCCAGCAGCGTCGTCGCATCATAGTCCGGAAAGCCGTCTTCGAAGTCCAGCCGTATCAACTGTTGGTGCCGGCTGACGATACGCAGCTTGGTGATGGTGGGATAGGCGGACTCACGCTGCAGGTGACAGTTTACGCCCGCATCTTCCAGACGCGCCTGCAGCTGACGCGCCGCACCGTCGTCCCCCGTTAGGCCCAGTAAGGCGACCTGCCCGCCAAGGGCTGCGATATTGACAGCCACGTTTCCCGAACCGCCCGGACGGCCTTCTTCATCCTGAACATGCACCACGGGCACTGGCGCTTCCGGCGATATACGCTCGGTAGCGCCATGCCAGTAGCGATCCAGCATCAGATCACCAACGACCAGCACTCTCGCGGCTGAAAAATCCGGCAGATCTCGCATGAGGGAATCGGCCTACAGACTCAAAAACGGATGCTGGCCTGCAGCACCGCACCCAGTTCGTTTCCGGTGCCGCCCACGCCTATCTCGGCACCTGCCTTCAGATCCACCGTCTTGTAGGTATAGAGCAGCTGGGGGATAACGCTGAACTGGTTCAGGGAAGAGAAGTCCCCCAGATAGGTCACTTCCACAGCGGGATGGAGCGCTCCCCAGGGAGAGAAAACTATCGCCAGCTTCGCATCCAGGGCGGGAAAGCTGGAATCTCCCTCCGGGTGCAGATCGTCGCTGTCGGTATAGTAGCGCAGCCCCACATTGGCCAGCAGCTGGCCGAACGAATGCACTCTGTCGAAGCGTGCGCCGCCGCCAAAAACCAGGCCGGTATGATTCATGGGGTCGAACTGGCTCGGGTCCTTCAGATCCCGTTTGGTGGTGTGCAGACGGCCAGGCACGCGACCACCATTCACATAGTAGGAGAGGTTGTAGCCCGTGTCCCGGGCAAACACCAACTGATGCTCGAAGGTCAGCGTGAGAAAATCGTAAACGCCGCCATTACCTTCGACATCCACCGCTTCACCCTGTTGCATGGGCTGATCGTCCTTCACGGTTGCTTCAGCATCGGTCTTGAACGGGTAACTCAGGCGTAGGCGAAACTTATCGGCGAAAGGCATGGAAAATTCGCCCATGGCCGTCCACCCTTCCAGATCCTCCATCTCATCCACTTCCATGCCCTTGAAGGACTGCCAGCCCAACTTGAATTCCATCTTGTCGCCAATATCCGCATACTGGGTGCGTATCGGCTCGGTCACCTTGCCAGCCAGGGACTGGCCGGTCAGTAACGCGGTCAGGATCGCAACATATCCGAGTGCTTTTTTCATTTCTGTATTCTCCTGTTTACAGACCAGGCTCCATCAAGCCGGCCCGAAGAAATCTTCGTGATCTTCAGGTATTTCGCCGTTCCCATGCCCTATCATAAGCCATTATCTTCGGTTTTAGCCTTTCCGTGTAGGTCTGGCTGCCACCGACGGCATCGAGATACAGATCCACGAAACGCCCGAAACCGAAAGCCCGTACCTCCAGGCTTTGCTCATCGCTGTTGAACAGGTGGCGAAAGTTTCGCGCTCTGGATGCCCTATTCAGTGGCCAGGGTCGGAAGCGCACATCCTGAACGTCGATAAGGCCCATACTGCCATCCGGGCACAGCAGCACATTGCCCGGGTGCACAGAGCGGAAAAACACACCCTTGCGATGCAGCTCTGCGAGAAAACCGGCCAGGACGGCATACAGGGAATCATCTCCGCCAGCGGCAAACAGGTCACGGAAGGTCTTACCCTCGAGAAGATCGTAAATCACCCCATGACGGTCGATAGCGGCACAGTGAAAGGTTTCCCGCACCTTCGGCGCCGCAATTTCCCGCGCACGCAGGCGGCGTGCGTTGCGCGCAAAACGCAGATTGTAGGGATACAACTGGCCGGAAGACCATCGCCGTTTCAGGCGAAAAAGCTTCATTATCCGGCCATCGGGCAACAACCAGACCTTGACCCCGAATGACTGTTGCTCCAGTACCCTGGCATCTGCCGTCAGTTCCTCATAGGTCGACAGACTCATGGGGCGATTGAAGATCATCCACATTCCAGAACGTAGGTACGCCACATTGCGTAACGGGGCAGAAAATCCACCTTTCCCCGGATTCTGAATCCCGCCTGAGCAAACTCCGCTTCCACCTGCTGGCGGGTATGCAGGAAACGGTTATCGAATCGTTTGCGTTTAGGCCGGTTCACCACTGCCCGCTGGCGTTTCCAAGCCTTGTAGTTACCATCCACCCACAGGGAGATGCAGACGCTGCCACTGGCCACCCGGTGAAATTCATTCAGGATACGCAGTCTGTCTTCCGACTCGCCGATATGATGCAACAACCTCATGCAGAAAATGTTTTCAACCGCATTGTCGGGAAGCTGAATATCGAAAGCCGAGCTTTGGAATACGCTGAAACGACTCACGGTTTCCGGCGGCCTTTCTTCCTGAGCCACGGTCAGCATCGCCTCGCTGTAGTCCGCCGCCAGTAATTGCCTGTCCGGATCCTGCGCCAGCAATTCCCAGAAACGCCCGGTACCGCAAGGCAGATCCAGCACGGATTTCGGGTTTCCCGCCAGCTTCAATGCCTTGTTCGCCATGCGCTGTTCCCAGTAGTTGGAAATGCGCCGCCCAAAGGGGCCTGTCTGGTGCTTGCGATAGTATTCCCGCGCTTTCTCGAGAGAGTATTTACCGGAGAAGTCCAGCTCGCCTTCCCCTACGGCAGGTTGCATATGTTTATTTTTCTTCACTGTTTTCCTGCTTGCAATTGGATCTGATTGTTGTACAGATGGGAGTACTCACCGTCCTGATGGATCAATTCCTTATGGGAACCCGATTCCACAACCCTGCCCTGGCGAATGACCAGAATCCTGTCTGCATTTTCAATGGTGGACAGCCGGTGAGCGATGATCAGGGTGGTGCGGTTCGCTGTCAGGTTCTGCAAGGCAGCCTGTACATGGCGTTCGGATATCGTATCCAGAGCCGAGGTTGCTTCGTCCAGAATCAGGATGGGCGCATCCTTCAGCAAGGCGCGGGCAATGGCGATGCGCTGACGCTGTCCGCCCGACAGGCGCACGCCGTCTTCCCCCACGATGGTGTCGAAGCCATCCGGCAGTTCCTCGATGAACTCCAGGGCATGAGCCGCTCGTGCGGCGGCTTCTAGGGCCTCAATCGTCGGAGGACCGGATGAACCATACGCGATATTTGCAGCAACGCTGTCGTTGAACAGCACGGATTCCTGCCCCACATAGGCGATATGCTGCCGCAGGCTGGGAAGACGGATACCGGCCAGCGGAACATCATCGAGCAGGATATGCCCTTCGGTAGGCTCATAAAAGCGGGGAATCAGCGCCGCGATGGTGGTCTTGCCACTGCCGGAGGGGCCAACCAGGGCGATGCGCTGCCCCGGCTCCATGCGAAAGCTCACCCCGTCAAGCGCATCGGTCTCGGCCTGGGCGTAACGGAATTTCACGTTTTCAAAGCGGATGCTGCCTTCTATCTTGTCGATTTCCCGCTCTCCGTGATCATTTTCCGGGGATTCATCGATGAGTTTGAATACAGACTCAGCCCCGGCCAATCCCGTCTGCAGGGGCTGGTTGATGGCCGTCAGGCGCTTGATCGGCGGAAACAGCAGTCCCAGGGCAGAAAAGAACGACATGAACTCGCCCACGGTCATGGGCTCTCCACCCAATTGGCCGGTACCCAGATAAATGAGCAGCGCTATCATCAGCGCGCCGATGAACTCCACGATGGGGGCACTGGTGGCATCGGCCACCTTGAGCTTGAAGCGGTAACGCCGCACCCAATTGGCCAGTTTTCCGAAGCGTTTGCGCTCGTATGATTGCCCCCCGTAAACCTTGACGATCTTGTTTCCCCGGGTAGCTTCCTCCAGGGCATGGGTCATTTCGCCCATGGTCTCCTGCAGATCACGGCTGGAGCGGCGCATGCGCCCGGAGACATAACGCACGAAATACAGCATCACCGGCAGCAGGACGGACACCACCAGGGTGAATTTCCAGTTGGTGTACAACATGAAACCCAGCAGACCGATGACAGACAATCCATCCCGCAGCAGGATGACCAGCACCTTGGTGGCAGCCGTCGTTACCTGGGTAACATCATAGGTCACCTTGGCGATCAGATTGCCCGTGGCATGGGCATCAAAATAGGCCACTGGCAGGGTGAGAATGCGTTCGAACATGTTCTTCCGCAGGTCGAGCACCACCTTGCCCGCCACCCATTGAAAGGCCACCCGGCTGACGAAAGCCAGCACCCCCCGCACCACATACAATGCCAGGAGGGCGATGGGCATCCAGAACATGTAGAACTCATCCCGATCGACGAAAGCCTTGTCCATCAGCGGTTCCATCAGGTAGGGAATGGCTGGCTCCGTGGCAGCGAGCAACACGGTGAATAACACCGCTACAGCAAAGGCATGCCAATAGGGTCGTACATGCTTGAGCAGGCGCAGATACAGTTCCCTGCTTTCCACGAAAGTGGTCTGAGTTCGAAGCTTTGTTTTTCGGCTCATTCAGTCAACCGGATAAAGGCGGGGATCGGAACGTTGCGGGCGGGTTCGGAATCGGCGGTGAATCCACATGTATTGTTCGGGCGTCTCGCGCACCCACCTCTCGACCAGATCATTTACGCGTCGGGTATCGGCGACCAGATCCCCGCTGGGAAAGTCCTCCCAGGGAGCCTCGAGAAATATGTCATGCCCTTTTCCATCCTCTCGTCTTACGGCCCGAAAGGGAACCACCAGCGCTCCGCTGAGTCTGGCAAGCCGGGCCGTGGCTGGATTGGTTGATGCGGGAATACCAAAAAACTCGGCAAACACCGATTCCCTGCGCCCCGCATTCTGATCGACAGCATACCATACGGCCTTGCCCTCTTTAAGGGCGCGAATCACACCACGGACATTGTGGCGCGTGATGATCTGCGGCAGCCAGCGCAATCGCGCCCTGCTGATCATCCGGTCGATTACAGGGTTGTTGCTGGGCCGGTACATGGCAACGAAAGATTGCTCATTCACCAGCAGACGTCCCCCGAATTCCGGGCTGTTCAAATGCGCCGTCAGCAGCAGAACCCCCTTCCCCCTGGCCAAGGCGGCCTGAAGATTCTCCATGCCGTGAATGTGCGCCAGCTTTGCCACGCGCCGGGTCGGCGCCCACCAGGCCAGAGGCGCTTCGAGAAGTGTCTTCCCGAGGCTGTCGAAGCTGTCCTTGAGCAACTGCTTGCGCCATTCGGGAGAACGGTCGGGAAAACACAGGTCGATGTTGGTGCGGGCAATCACCTTTCGTCCGGGCATGGCCAGCACGTACAGGCGGCCAACCGCAGGCCCCAGGGTCTGAATCAGACCGTAGGGCAGCAGCGCCAACAGACGCAACACACCCACAGCTACCCAGGTCAACCAGAAACGCGGGTGATAAAGAGGCAGGCCTTTGAGCTTGTTCGCCACTAACGGATTACTGCCTGTCGAAAAGCTCTTCCATGCACAGCGCCAACCCCTGCCGCCAATGCGGCAGGCGAACACCAAATGCCTCGTGCAGGCTGCCGGTATCGAGTACCGAATAGGCCGGCCTGGCCGCCGGCGTAGGATATTGTTCCGTGGAAATGGCATCGAGGACACATTCTTCCTTTGACATATCCAGAATCGCCTGGGCAAATTCGTGCCAGCTGGCCTCGCCT
The DNA here is from genome assembly GCA_012962365.1 of Chromatiaceae bacterium. Lineage (GTDB taxonomy): Bacteria > Pseudomonadota > Gammaproteobacteria > Chromatiales > Chromatiaceae > Thiolapillus. Next base: position 5,832 of record DTXR01000109.1, read on the forward strand.
GCGGCGGTAAGATGAAACACCTGGCCATGGTGTACACCGAAAGTAAACCCGCCCTCGGGGGTCTTGCACTGTGCCAACAGCTGTGCGGTTGCCTCGGCAAGCAGACGCGACCAAGTGGGCGCGCCAAACTGATCGTCAACCACACCCAGCTGTTTCTTCTCGGCAAAAAGACGCAACATGGTCAGCAGGAAATTGCTGCCCCTGGCACCATAAACCCAGGCGGTGCGCAATATCAGGCTGTCCGCCCGGGAGCCAAGTAACGCCTGTTCGCCCGCCAGCTTGGACTTGCCGTAGACGCTTTGCGGATCAGGCGGGTCATTCTCTTTCCAGGGATGTTTGCTCTTCCCGGAAAAGACGTAGTCGGTCGAAAAATGCAGCACGGGAATGTCCATCTCGGCACCCAGTTTACCCATTCTCCCGACGGCTTCAGCGTTGATCTGGTAGGCCAGCGTTTCATCCGATTCCGCCTTGTCCACTGCGGTATAAGCCGTCGCATTCACCATCAATGTCGGACGCAGTTCATGCACCAGTACATCCAGCGCATGGGCATCTGTCAGGTCGAGATACCGCTCTGCGCCATCCACACCAGCGGTTACGATGTCACCCAGGGTTGCCAGGGTGCGGCGTAATTCCCAGCCAAGTTGACCACTATGACCGAAAAGCAGGATCAGGGGTGCATCCGGGCGATTCATGGCTGATACTCCGGCAGACGATCTTCGGCAATGTCTTTCAGCGCAGGCGCTTCGGCATCCTTGTCTGACAGACTGGGCTTGCCCACTATGGGCCAGTCGATGCCGATGTCTTCATCGTCCCAGCGAATGCTCAGCTCGGTTTGTGGGTTATACAGCTCGGTACATTTGTAGCTGAAAATCGCCTGGTTGCTGGTGACCACATAGCCATGGGCAAAACCTGCTGGCACCCACAGCTGGCGGCGCGTATCACCGGAAAGAATCACGCCCACCCACTGCCCAAAATAGGGCGAGTCCCGGCGCACATCCACCGCCACATCGAATACCTCGCCCATGATCACCTGCACCAGCTTGCCCTGGGCATGGGGATGTTGCAGATGCAGGCCACGCAGGATGCCGTGGCAGGACATGGCCATATTGTCCTGCACGAAAGTATCCACGATGCCCGCCTCCTCGTAGCGTTTCTGCTGCCAGGTCTCCATGAACCAGCCGCGCTTGTCACCATGCACGTCCGGGTCGATGATGAGCACCCCGGGGATGTCGGTTTCGGTAATTTTCATCGGATCATCTCCTGTGCGATTTCCCGCAGATAGCAGCCATAGCCTGTCTTGCCCAGCTCGGCGGCCAGTTCCAGCAGTTGTTCATCGTCGATCCACCCCATGCGCCAGGACACTTCTTCTGGACAACACACCTTCAGCCCCTGGCGGGTCTCAAGCGTCTGGATAAACTGCCCTGCATCCAGCAGGGAATCGTGGGTGCCCGTATCCAGCCAGGCCATGCCCCGGCCCAGCAGTTCCACCTTCAGTTCGCCATTGTCCAGGTAATGCCTGTTCACATCGGTGATCTCCAGCTCACCCCGCGGCGAGGGTCTGATATTCCGGGCAACGTCGACGACCTGGTTGTCGTAAAAGTACAGCCCGGTAACCGCGTATCTGGACTTGGGTTTGGGTGGCTTTTCCTCCAGACTCAGCGCGCGGAAGCGCTCATCGAACTCGACCACGCCGTAACGCTCGGGGTCATGCACGGGATAGGCAAACACGGTTGCCCCGCTCTCCCGCTGTGCCGCGTCCGTCAGCATGCTGCCAAAATCATGGCCGTAAAAGATATTGTCTCCCAGTACCAGGGCGCAGTTGTCATTACCGATGAATTTTTCTCCAATGAGAAAGGCCTGGGCCAGCCCTTCGGGCCGGGGCTGTTCCGCATATTCGATGGACATGCCCCATTGGCTGCCGTCTCCCAGCAGCTGGCGGAATAAAGGCAGGTCATGAGGCGTGGAAATAATGAGTACTTCCCGTATGCCCCCGAGCATGAGGGTGCTCAGTGGGTAGTAGATCATGGGCTTGTCGTAAACCGGCAGCAGCTGCTTGGAAATACTGCGCGTTACCGGGTGCAGGCGGGTGCCGGAACCGCCGGCAAGGA
>DTXR01000110.1 GCA_012962365.1 Chromatiaceae bacterium
CCGGTGCCAAAATCATCGATGGTTACGCCAATACCCATAGATTGAATCTGCGTCAAAACCCGCTGCACCAGTTCATCGCTGGAAAGCAGTACATTCTCCGTGATTTCGAAATCCATGAATTCTGGCCTGAATCCCGTCTGCTTGAAGATCCGTTCAATTTTCTCGATGAGATTGGAGCTGCTCATCTGCCGGGGAGAAAAATTGTAGGACAAACGCAGGGAAAATCCTTGCTTGCGCCATTGTTCAAGCTGGACGCAGGCCTTGTACAGTTGTTGATAGCCCATTTCCGCGATCAAACCGGTACGCTCCGCCACCTCGATAAACTCTTCCGGCGGGATATTGTTTCCGCTTGTATCCTTCAAACGGGACAGCGCCTCGACGCCGGTGATTTTAAGGGTGGCAGCATCGACCAGAGGCTGGTAATAAATGTCGAAACGGCCGGAGTCCAGCGCCTGGTGCAGCTGGGCTTCGATCACCAGCGCACGGTTCGCCCGATCCTGCATGCCCGGTTCATAATAGATGATCTGCCCCCCACCTTCCGCCTTCCCGTAGTGCATGGCGGCACTGGCACAACCGATCAGCAGCTCGGGAGCATCCGCATGTTCCGGGTAGATGCTGATACCGAGTGTCACCGAGATGCGGATATCTCCTTCCGAAAGATGCAGGGGACGGGCAAACAAGGCAAAGACCAGCCCCACCATGTCATCGATCGGCCTGTCGATCTTGTGCTCCTCCAGAATGAGCAGGAATTCGTCACCACCGATATGACCGACGTCCACTTGGTTACCGAGAAAGTCGCTGAGCTTGTCGGCAACCGCCTGTAATAGCCGATTGCCCACACTGATGCCACGGGCTTCGTTGATCTTGGAAAAATAATCGATATCCAAATAGACGACGGCCACTGTCTTGTTGTTCATGTCTGCTCGGGCCAGCGCACTCTTGAGGCGCCTTGCGATCAGATCCTGATTGGGCAGATCGGTAAGGGCATTATGCGTTTCTCGGTGAGTTACTTCACTGGCCAGCGCATGCTCCTTGCTGACATCACTGAGCACCATCACGGTTATGGGGGCATTCCCATTCACACCAGGAACAGTGCTGAGCCCAACATTGACCTGGTATTCATCACCCTGCGCATTCTTCAGGGCCAACACCTGGTGGAAGCTGGGTTGATCACTACGCAGGTATCGATGCAGGGAAAACCGGCGTCCAGTATCAGCAAACACCAGTCGGAAAACCTCATCAACACCTCTTCCTTCTGCTTCCTCAGCCTGCATTCCGGAGAGCTTTTCCGCCATGGGGTTGAATTTGATGATACGCCCTTGCTCATCAAGGCGAATGACCGCCTCGCCAATTGCGGTCAGCGCGGTTTGCGAGAGCCGTCTTTCCTCGAAAAGCACCCGCAACAGCTTTCTCAGCAAATGCCCATTTGCGGCAAGGAAAAACAATCCGATGCTTACCAGCATCACCACCGGCGGATACCAGTAGCCAAATCCGGATAGGAGCAGGTAATCCACGCCAATCACGATGATGGGTAACAGCGTTATCCCATACACCCATCTCCAGCCACGGGGACGATACAGCAACAGCATCGATATGATCAGCAATGCATTGAAGATGTACTGCCACTGCAGGGAAATGGGAACGATCAGCCTGTCCTGCAGCAACCCGTTCAACACATAGGCATTGAATTCAACGCCTGACACGGGCCGCCCGTGCGCTGAAATGGGCGTTGGAATATTGTCTCCCAGCCCAGCGGCCGTGGCACCCACAAACACATATTTGTCGTAGAAGCGGTTCGCAGGAACATTGCCGTTGATGACATCCGCATAAGAAATCTTGGCAAGATCCTTACCCGAAGCAGGAAAAGGAATCAATACCTGGCGATGGACTCGCCATACATTGGGAGAAAGATCCGTATACACCGGAGTCTTTCCCGATCTTGGAAAACCTCTGCTTTCGGGCCAGTCCTCTGTTACCCTGGCCATGGCCAGGGAAAATGCTGGCCACACGGGCCTGTCCACTCCCGCCATGAGAAAGGCCGACCTGGCAATACCATCGTCTTCCAGCTCGATATGCACATGTCCCAGTGCAGCCACTACGTCACGCAATTCGGGAAACGGCAGGCTTTCCCGTAGTTCAGAACCGGAGCTGTATCGTTCAAGCACTACGGGCAAAACCACACGTCCGCTCTTTCGTATCGCATCGACCAGCTTCCTGTCATATTGCGGATGTTGCAGGTCGGGTTCGGAGAAGATCATATCCATGGCCACGACAGCCGGTTTTCCCGCAGTGATCTTTTCCAGCAGCTCCGCATGAAGATCACGGCGCAGCGGCCAACGCCCCAGGGTGGCCAGGGTCTTGGAATCGATGGCCACTACGACAATGTCATCAAGGACCGGGACATTCATCTGGCGAACAAGACTGTCATAGACCAGGTTGTCCAGTTCTGAAAACCACGACTGCCAGGTGGACACCAATGCCAGGGCCAGCAGCGCTGCCCCCAGTGCCAGCGTTACGCCCCAATCCTTTTGGCGCCGATCAGCCACTTACAACGCCAGCAATATGATCGCGATCGCCGGTATCCCGAACAGATACCAGGGTTCCGGCTGGGGAAAAACGGTTTGCGCCGGACTCCAGGCGCCGGCGTAACCATCATCATCGATCACCTGCACCCGGAAATGAATGGGAGATGTATAGCGGGGCGCAGACCAACGGGATTCATCCAGCACCTCATCAGCCAGGATATTCCGGAAACCCTTGTCTTCGGCAATCTGCAGCCGGAAAGTCTGACCCGGGCGACCGGGCTGCCAATGGAGTTGCAATTGTTTCTCATCGGCAAGGACTATTACATCCGGTGCGACAGGTACTGGTTTCAGCACGAATTCCTGAACCGGCCCCCAGGGACCCTGTTCCCCTTCGAACGAAGACGCAACCCGCCAGTACCAGGCGCCCGGTTCAAGAGAGTCGATTTCAAGACGCGTCTTGCTCAGGCCTTCCTTGTCCACCAACAATGCCTGGAAATGTCTATCTGGCGACAACTGGAAATGGTAGGCACTGACCTGCGGTGGCGTGGCCCATTCGAATTGCACGGCCAGGGTGCGTATCTTTCCCTCAGCAGGGGGCGCTACTGCCACCGGCGGCAGGGGTCTGGCATCCAGCACAAACCGCACTTCACTTTCTTCACCTTCCAGGCCAGCAGCATCGACAGCCCGCACACGTATCCGGTACTCGCCGTCAGGCAGTGAACTGGTGATGAAGCGATGATGATTCACGTGCACATCCAGAACCGGTACGTTGTTTTCACCGGGTTCCGAGGCCAACACGCGGTAGGCTTTGGCACCTGGCACTTTCTCCCAGCGAAGTTCGAAGGGCAGCTGACGCATCACTGCGGAAGGCGCAATCACCTTAGGGGCAGGCAGCAGCCGCACCGCAGGCATCGGCGCCTTGCCTTTGTCCACCACGGTGCCGTAACCGCCGGCGAGCACCAGCGCTCCCGCATCGCCTGTCACGTTTACCATGCCAGCGACCACTTCCACCCTGGATGTGGCGATCTCGGCCTCAGGCACCTTAACCCGAAAGCTTGTGCCCCGCACGGCGGTATTGGCGGTAGGCGTACGAATTTCAAACCGCGTACCCCTGGTAGGCACCTTGTTTTCAGATTCGCCTTTCAGAACCTTGATGGTGGTATCCCCGATGCCTGTATCCGAGAATCTGTTGATACGCACCAGTTCCACTTCCGTGTTACTACTCAGCAGTTGTCGGGTTCTGTCGGAAAATTCCAGCAGAACGCTGGCGTCATTGCCGACTTTCAGTCTATCTCCCCGGCTCAGCCGGGTTTGTGATTTCAGGTGCTGTTCCGCTTCACCTGGTCTTTGCAAAACCACGCTGCCCCGGACATTGACCACGAGCACCCTTGCCGGCTCTACCTTCAGCCAGCGCAGGGGTATACGCAGTTGTGAGCCGGGCGGCATCTGTCGCGGCCGCCTCACGTTGTTCAGTCTGACCAGCTTGTTCCAGTAACTCTGGTCAACCAGAAACCGCTCGGTCAGATCCCAGATATTGTCCCCCGGTTGAAAGCTGTACAGCCATTCCTCTCCCTTCTCTGCGGCTGACAAATGCTGCATAGCAACCAGCAGAGCTAACACCAGCATCATAAGCAGCGTTTGACTAAACCCCCTCGAACTCCCATTCATCTCCCTAGCCTCACATTCTTTGCGACCACCAACGTCGTACTTCACACGGAAATTTCGATGGAAAAATCATTATCCCCGCTGACGAACCGCCTCAAACAGTCCGACGCCTGTGGCAACAGACACATTCAGACTTTCAACTGAACCTCGCATGGGTACAGACACCAGAAGGTCACACTGTTCTCTCACCAGGCGCCGCATACCTTTCTCTTCACTGCCCATGACCATCACCACCCCCCCGGTGAGGTCAGCCTGATACAGGGACTGTTGCGCCTCACCGGCCATCCCCACCACCCACAAACCGCAGGCCTGGCGGAGTTGACGCAGCGTTCGGGCAAGGTTAGTCACCTGGATGAAGGGCAAGGTCTCTGCCGCACCACTGGCCACCTTGCAGGCAACAGGTGTCAATCCTACAGCACGATCCTTTGGGGCGATCACTGCGTGCACCCCGGCGGCGTCGGCTGTACGCAGGCAGGCGCCCAGATTATGCGGATCCTGCACTCCATCCAGAACAAGAAGGAAAGCGGGTTCCTGAAGCCCTTCCAGCAGCTCATCGAGAAAATTTTCTCCCCGCGCAGCCGGCATATCCACCCTGGCCAGAACACCCTGGTGCTGTGCCCCTCCCGCCAGTCGCTCCAGTTCAAATTTTTCGGCTGCCTGTACCTGAACACCCAGCTTGCGCGCTTCGGAAAGCAACTGTCCCAGCCGTCTGTCATTACGCCTGCTGTCGTACCATATACCCTGCAACCTGTCCGCACCGTGCTTGAGGGCCGTGCGAACGCTGTGAATACCCGCAATGTAGCGGGAATGCTTGCTCATTTACGTTTGCGCCGCCTGGGACGCCGCTTCTTGCCCTGCTTTTTGTTCTCATCTGACGGCTTCTCGGGCCGGTTGGCCAGAGCCAGGTCGATCTTGCGATCATCCATATTGACGGCAGCAACCACAACCTGAATAGTATCGCCCAGGCGATAGGTCTTACCGCTACGCTCCCCCACCAATTTGTGTGCGATGGGATCGAAATGGAAGAAATCGTGATCGAGGGAAGTGATATGCACCAGCCCGGTGATATACACGTCCTTCAGTTCAACAAACACGCCAAAGCTGTTCACGCTGACGATTAGGCCCTCGAATGGCAGCCCCACCTTGTCCAGCATGAATTCGCACTTCAGCGCATCTGCCGAGTCGCGGGTGGCCTCATCCGAGCGCCGCTCGGTCATGGAGCAATGCTCACCCATGGTAGCAATCTGCGGGAAGGAATACTCGAAGGTATCCGCCCGGCCATCGATCAGCAAATGGCGGATGGCACGGTGCACAAGCAAATCCGGGTAACGCCTGATGGGTGAAGTGAAGTGTGTGTAGGCAGGAAATGCCAGGCCAAAATGACCAATGTTTTCGGATGAATAAATCGCCTGCATCATGGATCGCAGCAGCACCGTCTGGATCATATTGGCATCCGGTCGATCCTTGATCTGCTCGATCAATTCCGCGTAATCCTTGGCGGTTGGCTTGTCTCCGCCATTAAGCGTCAGGCCCAATTGCGCCAGAAATTGGTGCAGATCATTGAGCTTGTCCTCGCTAGGCTGTTCATGCACTCGGTACAGGGCCGGAACCTTTTTGCGCAGCAACAATCTCGCTGAAGCCACATTTGCCACCAGCATGCATTCCTCGATGATACGATGCGCATCGTTGCGCACCGTGGGCACGATGCCGCTAAGACGCCCTTTATCATCAAACACAAAGCGCGTTTCCACCGTATCGAAATCGATGGCACCCCGCTCTTTCCTGCCTTCGTGCAGGGCATGATAGAGATTGTTCAGCTCTTCAAGGTGAGGCAGCAGTTTTGCATGTTTCTTGCGCAGCTTCTTGTCGCCATCAAACAACATGGCCGCAACTTCATCATAGGTCAGGCGCGCATGGGAGCGCATCACCGCCTGCAGGAAACGGGAGCGCAGAATCTTGCCTTCACTGCTGATATAAAGCTCTGCAGTCATGCAAAGCCGATCCACCTGCGGATTCAGGGAACACAGCCCGTTGGACAGCACTTCCGGCAGCATGGGAATGACCCGGTCGGGGAAATAGGTGGAATTGCCCCGCATATAGGCTTCCTTGTCCAGAGCGGAATCCACCGCCACATAGGAAGAAACATCTGCGATGCACACCAGCAGCTTCCAACCCTTGGGCGTACGCTGGCAGTAGACCGCATCATCGAAATCCCGCGCATCCGCGCCATCGATGGTCACCAGCGGCAGCTCGCGCAAGTCGACACGCCCTTCCTTGGCCGATTCAGGCACCTCTTCCTTCAGGCTGGCGATTTCCCGCTCAACCTCCTCAGGCCAGATCACAGGAATATCGTGGGCACGGATAGCAACATCCGTCTCCATGCCCGGCGCCAGATGGTCACCGATAATCTCAGCCACACGCCCAATGGGCTGACGCCATTTAGTGGGTTGCTCCAGAATCTCAACAACCACCATCTGGCCTTCCTTCACCCCGTTGAAATGCTCATCGGGAATGATGACTCGGTGGGTCATGCGTTTGTTGTCCGGCACCAGAAAACCCATGCCGGCTTCTACATGGATACGCCCCACCACCTGGGTGTGGGCCCGCTCCAAAATCTCGACCACGGAGCCTTCACGACGGCCGCGTCTGTCCATGCCGGTAACCTGCTCCACAACACGGTCATCATGCCACAGGGGACGCATCTCCCGCGGTGACATGAACAGGTCGTCACCGCCCTCATCTGGCCGGAGAAAACCGAAACCATCGGGGTGGGCAATGACGCGCCCGGCGATCAGGTCTTTCTTGTTCACCACACACAGACCACCGCGTCGATTGCGCACGATTTGCCCATCACGCAACATGGCCTTGATACGGAACGATAACGCCTCGACCTGTTTCGGATCTTTCAATCCGAGAAGAGGGGCGAGATCTTCCGACTTCAGGGGGACACCATGGGTTTCCATGGTTTCAAGAATAAATTCCCTGCTGGGAATGGGATTTTCGTATTTGCGCTCTTCCCGTGCGCGATAGGGATCACGTTTCCGTGAATTCTTCTTTTTTCTCGACTTGGCCACAGGCCTAATTACCTTCAACGTATCTTATTAATTCAGAAAGGCATTATACGCTGTTGCAGTCGTCAATACTAACCAGGCATAGCGAAAACAACCGTTGCCACAGGCAAGCTTGGTATAATGTCGCGATATTGCAAATGTTATCCGAGGAGTAGCAAAAACATGATAAAACAAGTGGAAGGCGATATCCTGCTGACACAGGCTCAGGTGATTGTTCACGGCATCGCGGCCATGGATCCAATGAACCAGGGGCTGGCGAAATCACTGCATGAAAAATACCCGGCCATGCACAAGGATTTCCACCACTGGTGCCACCAGCAGCACCCAAAGCCTGGCGAGGCCTGGATGTGGGGAGGCCCCAATGGCCTGCGCATCGTGAACCTGATTACCCAGGAGGGTGGGTACGGCCATGGCAGCAAACCACAACATGCTACGGTGCAGCACGTCAACCACGCACTGAAAGCACTGAACAAAATAGCAAAAAAAGAGAAGTTCACATCAATTGCCCTGCCCCGGCTCGCCACTGGTGTCGGTGGGTTGGATTGGAATGAAGTCGAACCCCTGATAAAGAAGCACCTGGGAGACCTGGACATTCCTGTCTATGTGTACGCGGTTTACCATGCTGGCCAAAAGGCCAAGGAAGACTAGGCAAGCTCTGCACAGCGCAGATGAAGGTTGACAGTCAGCGCGGCAGCTTGTACAGTGCGCGCCTCAAGGATGAAGGCAAAGCCCGAATTCTTGCCGAGGTGGTGAAATTGGTAGACA
>DTXR01000111.1 GCA_012962365.1 Chromatiaceae bacterium
CAGACCTCGCCAGTTTGAAGCAGGCCATCAAGGTCGCCGATCGTATCGTGGTTCCGGTTCCACCCAGCCAGGCTGATATCTGGTCCACCCAGCGTTTTCTCCGACTGATCGATTCTGTCGTCGGGGACAACCGCCGTCCTGAAGTCATGGGATTCATCAATCGCGGCGATACCCACAGGGCTATCCGGGAGAGTGATGAGGCAGCGGCTGCGTTGATCGCACTTCCCGGTATCAAGTTCATCAAGGCACGCCTAGCGCAGCGCACGGCGTTCCGGCGTTCCTTCAGCGAAGGTTTGGCCGTGTTTGAAATGGATCCTCGCAGCAAGGGTGCCAATGAATGGCATCGCTTGGCTGCTGTGCTTTATGCGCATGTTGTCGGCTAAATGAGACTGCGTCCAGATTAATATTGCTTTGTTGAATATAAGAATAATTATGGGTATGATGTTGTTGGTATACCGCCCATACAGAGCAATTTCAGGCAGTGAGTGATTTGAAGTCCCAGGAAGTAGAACTGGATTCGGTCTCCGACCGAGAAGGCATGACACGCCTTTCGGAAGTGTTCGAGACCAGTGCCAGGCGCTGGGAACTGATCATTTATCCTTCCATGTTTGCTTTCGTGGTGCTCGCCGCTTACGGGTTCTTTCTCATCTACCGTCTTGCCGGTGATATGCACTACATGGTCATCAGCGTCGATACCCACATGTCCGTCCTGTCCAGCAACATGCAAAGCATGTCCGAGAACATGGGGCAGATGACCACCAATATCCGCACCATGACGGTGAGCCTCGATTCCATGGAACACAAGATGGGAACCCTGCAGCCGATTCTCGCCAGCATGGAGTCTATGGACGAGTCCATGAAATCCATGAAAGCGTCGACCAAGGTCATGACCGTGGCGACGCGAAACATGCAATACGACATGTCCCGTCTGAACGAAAATGTGGGCCGCCCCATGTCATTCATGAATTCATTCATGCCCTGGTAACGTGGGAAAGATAGAAAACCGTCCCGCCCTCGTCGTCGCCATTTCCTCCCGCGCCCTGTTCGATCTGGATGAATCCCATCGCGTATTCGAGGAGCAGGGCATCGCTGCCTATCACCGTTATCAGATCGCGCACGAAGATGATGTGCTGGATCCAGGTGTAGCCTTTACGCTTGTCAGGAAACTGCTGAATCTCAACACCCTGTTCAGTGATCGGGTAAAGGTGGAAGTGGTACTGTTGTCCCGTAACAGTGCGGATACCGGATTGCGGGTGTTCAATTCTATCAGTCACCATGGTCTCGAGATCACCCGGGCGGCCTTCACCGGAGGGCGCAGTCCTTTCGAATATGCTTCTGTGCTGGATGCGCATCTGTTTTTGTCTGCAGATTCTGAAGATGTTGCCCGGGCACTGAATGCCGGGGTTGCCGCTGCGACCATTGCGCCGGCTACAAGTGCAGATTCATCAGATGAATCAGATACCGAGGTTGTTGATGAACAGCTGCGCATTGCTTTTGATGGTGATGCCGTGCTGTTTTCCGACGAGGCCGAGCGTGTGTACAGAAAGCAGGGGCTGGAGGCCTTTGAAGCCAGCGAGAAAGCGGCAGCAAGAAGACCATTGGAAGCCGGGCCCTTTCGCCGTTTTCTCGAAGTGCTGCATCAGATGCAAGCGTTGTCGCCGGAGGGCACATCGCCCATACGTACGGCCCTGGTTACGGCCAGGGGCGCGCCCGCCCATGAAAGGGTTATTCGTACCCTGCGTACCTGGGGCATTCGTATCGACGAGGCGCTGTTTCTGGGAGGGATGGACAAGAGCGCTTTCCTCAAGGCTTTTCAGGCCGATATCTTCTTCGATGACCAAACCCACCATGTAGAATCAGCGGCGCAGTTTGTTCCCGCAGGGCATGTGCCTCATGGGGTGGCCAACAAGGGCTGAGCCTGCTCCCCCCGGCGAATTGCCGATCCTACAGTTCCGCGTCGTAGATGATGGTATCCACCGGCTTTTGGATGAAGTTGCCCTGAATGAAGTCGACACCTACATTCCAGAGTATCGTCAACTGGGCGGCTTCCTCGATATAGATCACGATGGTTTTGACCTTTTCCTGGTGTAGTTGTTGGTTGTAGTCCTTGAGTAATTCCTGCTGTTCCTTGTCCCTGGAGAGCTTGCTGGAGATATCCGGAGAAAAACACACCAGGTCGCACTTCAAGTGACGCACCACGTTGACCGCTTCCTGTTCGAAGGGGAAATGTGTGAGGGAGATTCGGCAGTTGATCTTGTGCAGCCCTTCTGCCAGTTGCTCCATTTTTTCGAGGTGTCCGATCACATCGCTGTGTGATACGGCAAAAGTGAGCCAGGCGCCTTTGGCCTTGAATTCCCGCAGACAGTCGCAGATCCACAACAGCAGGGAATCGTCTTCGATGGCAGAAGCAGACAGCGTGATCATGAAGTTGAGTTTGTGCCCGTCGCTGCGGTGATGAGCGACTTCCTGGATGGCCTTGCGAATGATCCACCGATCGATCTCTGCCATCCTTTCGGATTGGATGGCTTCTTTGATAAATTCCTTGGGCAGAATTTGCTGGTCGTGGGTGTCCAGCATGCGGACATAGACAGCATAATCTTCGCGGCTATTGCCGTGCAGGCTGACCACCGGCTGATAAATGAGATGGAACCGGTCATGAGCCAGCGCCTGGTCGATGAGTTGTACGATGCTGTTATTTTCTTCACTCTGAGTGCTGCCTCCCGTTTTATCGACATCAAACAGTGATATCCCCGTGCCCTCTGCAAGTGCTGTTTTACAGGCTCGGGAAGCGTGGGATATGAAGTCGGTAGAACTCTGGGCGGGCGGTGCATCAGAATGGGTAATGCCGACACCAATCTGTGGTTTGATGGCTTGCTCATCAATTTGATAGGAATGCTCGGTCAAGGCGTGGTACAACCGTTTTGCCAGTGATTCGGCAGAAGTATCCGGCGTACACAGAATGGCGAATTCATGTTCACCAAAACGTGCCACCAGATCCGAGTCGTAGGTGGTTTCGTTCAGGATACGTGTGGCTTCCTTCAGCATCATTTCGGCACCATCCATGCCGTAGTCCGCTTTGATGTCCAGGAAATTTCCGATACTGATCATTATCATGCTCAGACGTTTTTCTTCGGCGAGAGTCTGCTCCAGTCGGGTATCCAGCTGCTTGGAGAAAAACTTGCGGTTGTACAGGCCGGTGTCGGTATCATAGTTGGCCAATTCGGCCAAGCGTTGCTCAATGTCCATTTCCGGTGACTGGTCGCGGATAATGACCTGGGTGCAATCTTCTCCGTCGATGATGGAAGGAGAGAAATCCATGGTAACCGGCAACTTGTGCCCGTCGTTGGTCACGCAGTCGATAGAGAGCTGGTCTGCGGTATGCTGTTCATCGAGTTTGTGCAGCACAGGTTTGAACTTCAGGCGGTCGTCGCTGGCGATCAGATCCATGAAAGGAAGGCCTTCCAGTTCATCGGCGTTCTTGAAACCGAATAGGGAGACATAGGCCGGGTTGGCGTAAACGTGCATCCCCTGGTGGATGTAGGCAATGGCTTCACCAGCGGTTTCTGTCAGGGTTTCGTAGCGCTGGCGGGTTTCCTTCAGCTCCTGAGTGACGGCCAACAGCTTTTTCTTCATGACCATGTTCTGCTGTTCGCGGTTCACCACGTAGATCAGATGCGCGTAGTCATGGCGTTCGATGATATCCTGCGCGCTGGTTTCGGCGGCGAAAAACAGTTCTTCCCCGGGATCATCGGAAAGAAGAATGAAGGCAGCAAGAGGAGAAATCTCCCGGATCTGGCGAATGGCGGTGGTGAAATCGATTTCTTCGGCATCACAGTTGACCAGCACCACGTCGGCATCCACAGATTTCATCAGTACGTCGAGCTCGTCCGGTGTGTAGGCCGTATTCAGATGAACGGCCATACCGGAGTTGCGCAACGTCTGGGAATAGATGTTTGCATCGTCGATTGAGCAGCCCAGAACGAGCAATTCCACCACGTCGCTCAGTGGGGTTACGATCTGGATGATTCTTTCCGCATTGGTACTCATTTAGATGATCCTGATGTTGTATGCCAATTTTCAGAGTTCATTCCATAGATCCTGAAAATTGTCTTCTGGCTCAGCGCCGACTGTTTCAGTTCCCTGTTCTTCTACATAGGAAAAATAATAGTGGATGAAGTTGTTGTTTGATTCCACCCATTGGGTCAGCCTGATCTGGTGCTCGCCAAATTCTGTGACCATGGTCATGGTGGTGTTCAGGTCAAAAGCGCGGGTATTGGTAAGAATGCCACGTCTTTCACTATCCAGGCCGCCACCGGATATAAGCAGGCAGCGGTATTGATTCTGTCGATTCGAAGAAGCCTTGGGGCCGGGAGTGATGGTGACCGGTGAACAGCTCGATGCCAGTATCTGTATGCCAATGTAAAGGTCTTCTTTCTCGGAGTCTTTCAGCCAGCGAGTGACCGCGACACTGTATTCATCGGGATTATTGGGAGAACGAATGCCTAAAATATCCCCAACCCGAACTTTCATGGGATAGGAATCTTTCCAGCCAAGGCAGTAGCCTTCCACGCTCTCGTTGTAGGTCAGCACTGAAAACGCCGAGCTGGGATCCCGCGCCAGCTTCTCGAACAGGTTCTGATTGTCGGTGTCACCTTCGGTACCAAGGAGCGTACTGGCAAGATTGTTGCTGTCGTTGAACAAGGAGTCGCCCCCGAGGCTGTTGATCGGGGAGGCAATAGCCAGCGTGCTGAAGACGCTGTCATTCCAGGTCAAGTGACTGGGTGCATTCACCGCAGCCTTTTTTTCCTGCTTATTGGAAGCCTGCTCCTCAGCTGCGGCTTCTTCGATATTTTTTTCCAGCAGGCGGAGCAGGTTACTCAGTCCCACGATGGCATAGAGTTCGTGTTGAAGCGGGTTTCTTGCGAACTTGCGCTCGAGCGACTTGTTCCATCCGCGGATCAGCAATCTGAGCAACGAGCGGGAAAGGTGCTGGTGGTCATGATCCAAGTAAGCGGGGGATTCCCATTCCGCTGCTTCGTATTCGCGGCGAACCTCTGTCAGGATGCCGTTCAGATCGATGGCCCGGAAACGGCTGTCATTGAGCTGTGGCGGGCTGATGGTCTTTTGTGGCGGTTCATCAGACCAGAGGTTCAGATAGAAAACGCCAGCGCCACTTTGGTGATCCAGTTCTTCGATGGGGCCGATTTCCGCCAGTTTGTCCCATTCGGAAAGTTTGTCATGAACCCTGCGGAGGTGAGACTGAGTGAGCCGGTGAGGGCTGGTTGTGGAGATCAACAGCATGTCCTTGTACACATCCTCGATACTTTGTACGGACTTTCGTTTCCACATGAACTTGCTGTTTTCCTTTACGCCGATCTGATGCACATGATTCTGCGAGGCCCATGCATACAGGTAATTTGCTTCTTGCCACAGACCTTTCTGGTAATTGCGGTAAACCAGCAGATTGTGAAACATGCGCTGTTTCATGTATTGAAGCGCACGCTGAGCCGCCACGATGACCAGCTTCTGGTTGAAGTTGCGCTCATCGCCCAAGACCTGCTCCAGGAACAGAATCTTGTAGGAAATCGCAATTTCATTGCACAGCTCTGTAGCCAGAAGTGCTGCCTTGCGAGCCTTGGGTGACAGGGGAAAACCGACGTTGATGTAGTGTTTAGTGATATTGGTGTTGATGTAGCGAACCGGTTCCCGGAACAGCTCGATGATTTCTGCGCGAACCAGTGTGGGAACCTGCATGCGGTTGAAGCTGGCCAGAGTCTTGTACACCTGGCGGGCTGTTTCCCCGACATTGGCAACGGGCAGCTGTTCAGTCCAGGTCTTCACTTCCCGTGCATTGAGCAGAAAAGAATCTGCGGGCGCTTCAGCCTGTTTCGGCGTAGAGAGTTCTACCCGAGGATGAGTGCTTTTGTCGTCGTTTTGTGAATCGGCCATTTCAGTCCCGTATCGTCCTGTTCCAGGTTTTGTTCTTCGTATCTGCCGAACCGTGGCCGGCAGTGCAAGGCCCGTCATCAGGCTGCTTGTGCCCAAGCTGCAGAGCTTTGTTAAATATCGCCTAAAAATGCTTTTATTCCAAGCACTAAAGCAGTTTTTATTATATACGAATTTAACATGAATCCGAACGCTGATCACTGTGGCAGGTGAAAGGTGCATACTTCCCTGTGTATCCAGAAAAACACGCCCGGTTCAACAAATATATCGTCACACCCCGTTCTTTCTTTAATAACAATGGTTTGTGGTGATTCGCCAGTAGACGAATGCTTGTGCTGCATAGGATTTGTCAGCCTGTTTGGGGGTTGCAGAAAGCGCCGCTCAATGGTTGGACAGAGTCAATAACTTTTCTCTAAAATCTTATCAATCCAATGAAATATAAAGAAAAATTTTCTTATTTCCTGGTTCTGGTTGGCAACGCTTATATCCGGAAAGAATGTGGTTGATTGCTCAAGGCCGTGAAAATTTCTTTTTGTTTTGTGATATGGACAACGTCTGCTTGCTGTCGGCACCCGGGACTTCGCGCACCAGACGCGGTAACAGGTAGCCTGAAAGTTTTTTCTCCATGCCCTGGTGCAGTCTCAGGGCGGATTGATCATCCACGGCGAAATGCGCCGCACCCTGAACCGGATCGAGTTGATGCAGGTAGTAGGGCAGAACCCCCATATCGTACAGAGACTCACACAGGGAAACCTGGGTTTGAATGTCATCGTTGACGTGCTTGAGAAGCACGGACTGATTGAGCAGCGTAACCCGCGAATGACGTAAAGGCGAGAGCGCCTGCTCCAGAACCGGGGTCAGCTCCCTGGGATGGTTGGCGTGAATGACCATGCTGCAGGCAAGAGACGTGTTTCCCAGCAGGTCGATGAGCCGGGCATCTATCCTGGCGGGCAGAACAACGGGAAGACGGGTGTGAATACGCAGTCGCTGGATATGCGGTATTTGCTCCAACGCCTCGATCAGTGTCGCCAGGCGATCATTACCCAACATCAAAGGATCGCCGCCACTGAGAATGATTTCGTGGATGCTGGCATCCCGTCCCAGCTGGCTCAGGGCTGGCTGCCACTGATTTTTCAGAGCCTGGTGTTCTGCATACGGAAAATGACGCCGAAAACAATAGCGGCAGTTGATGGCGCAGGCACCCGTGGTGATGAGCAGTACACGGCCATGATACTTGTGCAGGATGCCGTTGCCTTCATGGGCAGCCTGATCTTCCAGGGGGTCGGTGGTATAGCCTGGCGTCTGCCGCAGCTCGGCAATGGAGGGCAAAACCTGCAGCAACAGGGGGTCATGAATGCAGCCTTTTTGCATCAGTGCCGCGAAATAGCGGGGTACGCGAAATCCGAACACCTTTGCCGCCGTCTCCATCTCCGGCCTGAAATGTCCGGGCAACTC
>DTXR01000112.1 GCA_012962365.1 Chromatiaceae bacterium
CAGACTACAGGTTTTTTTCACCGTTGCACGCTTGTTGAGTTTTACCAAAGCAGCAGAAACCTTGCATATGACCCAGCCAGCTGTGACTTTTCAGGTGCGCCAGCTGGAAGAATACTTCAATACCCGCTTGTTCGATCGAACGCACAATCGCATCAGCCTGACCAAGGCGGGCACCTTGGTTTATGGTTACGCAGACAAGATTTTCGAACTCTATACCGAAATGGAAAACATGGTGAGGGAGATGACCGGCGAAATCAGCGGTTCCCTGACGATTGGTGCCAGCACGACCATCGCCGAATACATGTTGCCCTCATTGCTGGGAGATTTCCGCAAGAAATACGAAGATGTGGTGATTCACCTCAAGGTTTCGAATACAGAAGGCATTGTTTCCATGGTGGAAAACAATGTCATCGACCTAGGGGTGGTGGAAGCTCAGGTGGGTAACAAGAATCTGGTCGTTGAGAACTGCCGTGATGACAAGCTGGTCGCGATTGTGCCCAAGGGGCACCGTCTCGCAGGCAAGGACGTGGTGCAATTGTCTGAATTGATGGAGTATCCCTTTATCTGTCGGGAAGAAGGCTCGGGTACACGGGAAGTAATCGAGGAATACGTGTGCCATGCGGAGGGCTGTAAGGACGGGCTGAACGTCACCATGGAGCTGGGTAGCCCGGAAGCCGTGAAAGGTGCCGTGGAGGCAGGCATGGGTATCTCCATCGTGTCCGAGGCAACCATCGCCAAGGAATTGAAGCTCGAAACTCTGGAAGTGCTGGAGCTTGATCCCCCCATGCACCGGCCTTTCTCCTTCGTGCATCAGAAGCAGAAATTTCGCGTGCGGGTCATGGACGAGTTGCTGGAGTTTGCCCGCGGTTACTGCGAAAGTGAAGGCTAGGGCTTGCTCTCTCCCGTGGTCAATTTGCCGAAGGATCAGCGTCGACTGCTGCGCCTGTACGCCGGTTTGAACGAACAACGCCGCGCCAGCCTGCAGGCATTTGCCGAGTTTCTCTCGCAGCAGCAGGAGCAAAATGATCCGGGTTCACAGAGCGCTTCACAGGAGACGTTGCAGCCGGAAGATATCCCCAGGCCACAGGAGGAGTCTGTGGTAGCGGCTATGCGCCGCCTGACAAAAACATTTCCCATGATCGATCGTGATGCCCTGCTGGACAAGGCGACCTCGCTCATGACTGCGCACATGCTGCAGGGACAGCCTGCGCCCGAAGTGATCGATGAGCTCGAAGTGCTGTTCCACGAGCATTATGAAATCTACCTGAAGAAAAACGCAGAGTAAGAGGCGCGATTATGCAGCTCATTTTTCAGTGGTTGAGGCGCACATTTTCAGACCCCCAGCTGGTGGTGTTGTTGTCCCTGCTGCTGGGTGGTTTCATTATTGTCATCACCATGGGGAATATGCTGGCGCCGGTCTTGGCCAGTATCGTGATTGCGTATCTTCTCGAAGGCCTGGTGGCGCCGCTGGAGCGCCTGGGTGTGCCACGCATGATTGCGGTGGTTTTCGTATTTATCCTGTTCCTGATCGTTCTGGGGCTTATTTTGTTTGGCCTGATGCCGCTGTTGTCCCGCCAGGTGACCCAGCTGGTGCAGCAATTGCCGAATATGTTGGCTCAGGGGCAGCAGGCGTTGATGATGCTGCCGGAAAAATATCCGGAACTGATCACGGCAGATCAGGTGCAGGAAGTGATCGGCACCATCGGCGGAGAGGCCGGGAATATCGGACAGAAAGTCCTTTCCTGGTCCCTGTCTTCCGTTGTGGGTGTGATCACCATCCTTGTGTATTTGGTGCTGATGCCCCTGCTGGTGTTTTTCTTTCTCAAGGACAAGCGTCTGATACTGAACTGGTTTGCCAGCATGCTACCCCAGGATCGCAAGATCGCCATGCATGTGTGGCGGGAAGTGGATGGCCAGATTTCCAACTATGTGCGTGGCAAGTTCTGGGAGATCATGGTTGTCTGGTCAGCCAGCTATGTCACCTTTACCCTGCTGGGTTTACAGTACACCATGCTATTGGGTGTGCTGGTGGGACTGTCTGTAATCATTCCCTATATCGGCGCGACCGTGGTGACTTTTCCTGTGCTGGTCGTTGGCTGGTTCCAGTGGGGCTGGACAGCGGATTTCGGTTGGCTGGTGTTGGCGTACTCCGTTATTCAGGCGCTCGATGGCAATGTGCTGGTGCCGCTGCTGTTCTCCGAGGTGGTGAGTCTGCATCCCATTGCCATCATTGTCGCTATTCTGGTGTTCGGCGGTTTCTGGGGGTTTTGGGGTGTGTTCTTCGCCATTCCCCTGGCCACTCTGGTGAATGCGGTGATCCAGGCCTGGCCTTCCCGGGATGAACTCGATAATCGCTTGGAGAAACAGCAGAACGGCGCCTGATGATTCGGCCATAGAGCTGCCCGGCACGGCAGCCGTTCCCGCCGCCTGCGATCGCCATAGATTGGCGTCGGGTCAACTGGTCACAACATGCGCGGAATGCGCACCGTGAAGGTGGTGCCGGCCCCCGCTTCTGATGTGGCTACCACGCTTCCCCCGTGTGCTTGTACCAGCCGTCGCACGATAGCCAGCCCCAGCCCGGTGCCATTTGCCTTGGTGGTGAAGAAGGGTTCGAACAAATGTCCCAAGTTTTCCGCTGAGATGGGTTCACCCTGATTGTTGATTTCCACCTGAATCACTTCATCCGTGTCTTTGCAGCGAATCTTGATGCCAACACTTGACTTGGATGGCGCGGCTTCGATGGCATTCCCCAACAGGTTGAGGAAGATCTGCAGCAGTCGGTCCGCATCTGCATGCAGGGGCAGCGCTTTGTCAGGACAATCAAGCTGGATGGAGACATCGTTCTGCTCTGCCAGGGGTTTGCGGCTGGTGATGGCCTTTTCCAGTATAGGACACAGATCCGTTGTTTCGGTGTTCAAAGCCAGTGGCCGCGCATACAGCAGAATGTCGGCCAGCAGGCGATTGATCCGTGCCATTTCCTGCTCGGCCAGCTGTAGCCGTTTGTGGGAGGCTTCGGGTAGTTCGGTATTTTCGAAGTAGTCCAGTGCCATGCTCACCGTTGCCAGGGGTGTGCGGATCTCGTGGGCGATATCGGATACGAACTGCCCGATGGCAGCCAGCCTGGCGTGTTCCGACAGCTTCAGTGTACGGCTGAAGCTCAGGGTGATGACCGTGGCCAGGTTGGCCAACAGCTGGGTATGCTCCTGCTGATAGGCATGGGCCTGGCGGGTGGCAAATACCAGCACACCCGGGATGGGGCTTTGCGAGGTGACCGGCAGAAAGATGGCATCACGACGCTGCCGTTCGGAAAGCACCTGCAGGAATCGGTAGGAGGAGTTCAACAGTGCCACTTCCTGAATGTCCGGAATATGCAAGGGTTCACCGCTGTTCAGGCACTGTTCCAGCAGCGTGTCTTTCCGGGGGAAACGCAGAATGCCCAGTTCTTCCGGGGTGCCGTCGCTGAAGGCGCGCTCCAGCTGAATCTGCCCGTCTGTCGAGACGAACAATACGCCCACCCAGTCCAGGGGCAGCAACTCCGGAAACGTGTGGGAAACGAACTCAAGCGTTTCGTTGAGATCACTGCCTTCCTGCAGGCGGGCCGTCAGCTTGAACAGGGAATTCAGGCGCGAAGACAACTGATTGAAAGACAATGCCAGAAAGCCGATTTCATTATTGGCCGTCACCGGCATCCGGTAGCTGAAATTGCCTGCCGATGCCTGCCGAAATCCTTCGGCGGAACTGCTCAGTGGGCGCAATACCTGGCGATAGAACCAAAGCATGATACCCATGGCGATGATCAGGGCTACGGCAAAGGAAGCGCGGATGATGATATTGGTCTCCTGCGTGCGCTGCTGGATGTCTTCATCCAGTGCCTTGAGCAGGTTGCGGGTTTTCTGCAGCAGCTCCGGATTGCGATCCACGATGAGCTTGGCAGCATCCGCCAGATGGGGCATTTCTTCCGGTCCCATCACCTTGTCCAGTGCGAGGAGAAACCTCTTCCAGTAATCCTCCAGATCGAAAGCGGCATCCAGGGTGTTGTCGCTCAGCACCGGATTCATGGGTTCATGGATTTCCAGCTGGCGCTGAAAATCACCACTGGAAAAGGCGGCACAGATATCATCGAATTGCCCGGTGTTGTTCATCAGATCCTGATAGTAAAGGCGCAGATCACGGGTATAGGCGGCGTTGTCCTCGGGGGTGTTCTTTTCATAGTTCATGGCCTGCATGGCCATGTGCTGGGCGGTTGCCTGCAACTCTCCTGCCAGGCGCAGCAGGGCGCCCTGGGTGCGTTGTTCATCCAGGATCTTGAGCGTGTGCATGCTGAAAAAGATGAACAGGGCGATCAGCACCAGCAGGGCAATGCCAATCTGGAACTTCAGTGTGTGAGTGAATTTCAAATGCGGGCTCCATTTTTTTCAGCAGCGTCTAGAGTATGGCAGTAAAATACAACGTTTGGCGGCTGCGGGGTATCCGGTCGTGATTGTATTTAGGAAACTTTGATTTAAGTCGTGAACCCGTATCTTGCGCCCAGCATGCCCGGCTTCGTCGTTGCAAATCTTCGCAATAGCTTGCTATTACGTGTGATTTGCGCCTCGAAAGAACCGATGGGATCGGTTCTTCGCGTA
>DTXR01000113.1 GCA_012962365.1 Chromatiaceae bacterium
GATCTGGATCCCCAGGGAAATGCCACCATGGGTTGTGGGGTGGACAAGCACGAACTGGAACTGTCTGCCTGTGATGTGTTGCTGGAGAATACGCCTGTACGCGGTGTGCTGCAGCGCAGCGTGGCCGATGAATTCGATGTATTGCCATCGAACACCGATCTTACCGCAGCCGAAGTCGGGTTGATGAATCACCCGATGAAGGAGCGCCGTCTGGCGCTTTCACTCAAGCCTGTGCAAGACAACTACGATTATATCCTGATCGACTGCCCACCGTCCCTGAGCATGCTGACGATCAACGCATTTGTCGCCAGCGGCGGGGTGCTCGTTCCGTTGCAAACCGAATACTATGCCCTGGAGGGGCTTTCCGGGTTGCTCAACACCATCGAACAGATTCGCGAATACTACAATCCTGAGCTGAAGCTCGAGGGCATCCTGCGCACCATGCATGACATGCGCAATCGGCTGTCGGCGGAAGTGTCCCGACAACTGATCGAACATTTTGGCGACGAAGTGTTCCGAACCATCATCCCCCGCAACGTGCGCGTCGCTGAAGCGCCCAGCCATGGGCAATCGGTTCTGCTGTATGATAGGTATTCCCGAGGGGCCGTGAGCTACATGGCGCTGGCGAGTGAAATGGTGCGCCGGCATGAGTCACAACCAACAAATAACTGAATATTATGGCGAAACGAGGATTAGGTAGAGGCCTGGATGCCCTTCTTGGAGGCGCGCAATCCGCTCCCCGAAGCAACAAGGAAGCAGGTGTCGCCGGTGATGGGCTGCCGAAGATGCTGGCCGTCGATCTGGTGCAGCGAGGCCGTTTCCAGCCGCGGCGGCATTTCGACGAGGACAAGCTCCGCGAACTGGCCGACTCCATCGCCGCTCAGGGCGTGGTGCAACCCGTGGTGGTGCGTCCGGTAGGAGAGGGAAAACACGAGTTGATCGCGGGTGAGCGGCGTTGGCGCGCTGCCCAGCTGGCGGGCCTGACGGAAATTCCCGTTGTGGTGCGGGACGTGGATGACCAGGCCGCCATGGCCATGGGGCTGATCGAAAATATCCAGCGTGATGATCTCATCTTTCGAAAAAACTCTTTGTTTACGGACTGCAAGGTACGCCAGAATATCAAATGTCTTACCATGAATTACAATAATATCATCACCGTATACGATCTGTTTATTTGCTATGTCTATAATAAATTTATCAAAAGTAATATGTGTACCAAAAAGATGTCTCATGTTTGCTAAAACTCTTGCAGCTAC
>DTXR01000114.1 GCA_012962365.1 Chromatiaceae bacterium
CTCTTCTTTGCGGAGGATCCGTACGATTACTATTGATTTCGTCTCAAGCGGGGAGGGGGCACAATGCGCTGTGCCCCTATTCCCCCCTGTGTGGGGCCATTGCCATCGCCCTCCCGACGCGCTATACTTTATTACAGGCTCAACTATACAAGTAGTGCAAATGAGTTATAATCGTAGGCATGGATTTTCCGATCATAGACCTCCTGGATGAGGAAACGTGTATTGCATGGTTGATGGAGTATTTCCATCCCGACGGGTTGGCATGTCCGCATTGCAGAGCACCCTACACCGAATCCCGTTTCTTCCGGGTAAATTCAGGTAGCGGATTGGAGGTGTACCGCTGCCGTCGGTGCGATGGGGTGTACCATCTGTACAGCGGGACCGTGTTCGAAGGCAGCCAGTTGACTCCAACCCATGTCGTCTTGCTGCTGCGGGGTGTGCTGCAAGGCCAGTCGAGCGCGCAGCTTGCCCGCGAAATCGGCTTGACCGAGAAAACGGTGTTGAAATGGCGGCATCGGCTGCAAGCCAACGCCGAGCGTCTGCAACCGGAAGCGCCCTTGCCCGACCTGGAAACCGAAAGTGACGAAATGTTCCAGAATGCGGGGGAAAAAAGGTGTGGAACACTTCGATCCGGCTGATCCACCCCGGCGTCGGGCCAACAAACGGCGCGGTCGGGGGACTTTTGCCAATGATCGACCGCCTATTTTGGGCACGATCGGACGCGAAACGGGTCAAGTGCGCTTGCGGATGGTCAAAGACACCAAAGGCAAGACCTTGCGCGACCACGTGCACCAATTTACGCGCCAAGGCGCGCAGGTGTACACCGACGAATACGACAGCTACAACCATCTTCAACGCGCCCATGCCACTGTCTGTCACAGTCAAGGTGAATGGGCACGGGACGATGACGGCGATGGCATCCGCGAAGTCCATTGCAACACTACCGAAGGGATGTGGACCGGACTGCGTAACTTCTTGCGCCCCTTCCGTGGCGTGAGCAAGCATTTCTTGCGCGGTTATGTTGCTATTCATGAGTTCGCCGTCAACCTGAAACGTGTGACCGTCAATTTCATTTGGTCTCTTGTCCGTGCGCACTACTTTTACCCTTGAGCCAAAAAAATATGATCACACACGATCTGTGCACGATGCTCATCTCAC
>DTXR01000115.1 GCA_012962365.1 Chromatiaceae bacterium
ATCTATCTCGGTCATCGTTCCTATGGCATCAAGGCGGCGGCACAGGTGTATTATGGAAAGTCTCTGGATGAACTGACCCTCGCAGAAACCGCGATGATCGCCGGGCTGCCCAAGGCGCCTTCCAACTATAACCCGATCACTAATCCGGAAAGAGCCAGGCAGCGACGCAACTACGTCCTGCAACGCATGGCGGCATTGGGCTACATCAGCAAGACAGAGGCTGCGCAGGCCAGCGGGAAACCCGTAACCGCCGTATTGCACCGCGCGAAAGTCGAGCTGGAAGCACCCTATCTCGCGGAAATGGTTCGTGAACAAATCGTGAAGCAATACGGGGCCGAGGCCTATACCAGTGGCATCAACGTCTACACCACGATCACCAGCAAACTGCAGGTAGCGGCCAACCGGGGTCTGCGCAAAGCACTGGAAGATTACGACCGGCGCCATGGCTGGCGGGGGCCGGAAAAACATTTTGAAACATTGCCTGAAAACGACGATGCACTCGACCGGCTTCTCGCTGAAACGCGCCCCGTGCATAAGCTGCTCCCGGCCATCGTCACTGATCTTGAAAAACAGAACGCCACGGTCTACCTGGGCAAAGGAAAGACCCTAAAGATAGACTGGAAAGGGCTGAGCTGGGCACGTCCCTATAAGGACGACAGCCACCGCGGGGCAAAACCCAAAACAACCGCAGACATTTTGGCTATCGGCGACCTGGTTCGTGTCCAGGAATCCCAGGACGAGGATGGCAACAGCTATTGGCGACTCGCGCAGATACCCGCGGTCAGCGGCGCCTTGGTGTCTCTGAATCCTGAAAATGGCGCCATCAACGCACTGGTCGGCGGGTATGATTTCTACAGCAGCAAGTTCAACCGGGCAATCCAGGCAAAACGCCAGCCCGGCTCAGGATTCAAGCCGATCATCTATTCCGCCGCACTGGAAGCGGGATATACCGCTGCCAGCATCATCAATGATGCCCCCGTGGTCATGGAAAGCAACGGCGACGATGACACTTGGCGCCCGGAAAATTACAGCGGCAAATTCTATGGCCCCACCCGCCTGCGCTGGGCACTGACCAAGTCACGCAACCTGGTCTCCATCCGCCTGCTGCGTGCCATGGGCATTTCTCATGCTGTCGAACACGCCCGCCGCTTCGGGTTCAACCCGAATAAGCTCCCTCACAGCCTGTCTCTGGCTCTGGGAAGCGGCGAAGTGACACCCCTACAGATGGCCCGCGCCTACGCAGTGCTGGCAAATGGAGGCTACCTGATCGAACCCTGGTTCATCCAGCGAATAGAACGAAACGGTGAGGCCCTTGTCGAAGCGGACCCCCTGGTCGCAGACTGCGAACAGGATACACTGGAGGAACGTCATCAGCCCACGGAACCGGTTCTCTGCCGCGCCGCCCCCAGAACATTGTCTGCCGAAAACCGCTATATCATGTATTCCATGATGCAGGATGTCATCGATCGCGGCACAGCCGTACGCGCCCGCGTGCTCAAGCGCAGCGACCTGGCCGGCAAGACAGGTACGACCAACGAGCAGCGCGATGCTTGGTTCACCGGTTACAACCAGCGCATCGTGACAACCGTCTGGACTGGTTTCGATGACAACAGCAAGCTGGGCAAAGGAGAAGTAGGTGGACGCGTCGCCCTGCCCGCATGGATCGCCTTTATGAAGGTGGCCCTGGAAGACATCCCGGAAGACCCACCGGCGATGCCATCATCGCTGGTCACCGTACGCATCGATAAGAATACCGGTCTGCAGGTGTCCGGCAACACCGGCGACACCCTATTCGAGATCTTCCGACCGGGCAATGAGCCGCCCTTCTCCGATGAAGCGGAAGCCTCCCTTGATCCCGCCACAAATGATACAAAGGAAAGCCCCGGGAGCAGTGTCAGGCCAGACGATCTGTTCTAGCCCGGAATCCGGAATTTCAATGGCAGTTACTTGACCAATACACGGTCGTCATCCCGGCGCAGGCCGAGATCCGGAACCAAAGGCAACCGTTATTTCACCCGATTCCGGCCTGCGCCGGGAACGACGAATCAGCTGCTTGAATTGCCATGATCGACTGAAGCAAGTGCCATTCGGTCAGGAATCCACCAGCACTTAACGCCGTTCATCCATGGGCACATAAGCTCTTTTGGGCGCGCCATCATAGATCTGCCGGGGCCGGCCGATGCGGAAATGAGGATCGGAGACCATTTCTGTCCAGTGCGCCACCCAGCCGACCGTCCTGGCAATGGCGAACATCACTGTGAACATATTGTCGGGGATCCCCAGGGCGCGGTAGATAATGCCGGAATAGAAATCCACATTGGGGTAGAGCTTGCGCTCCACGAAGTATTCATCATTGGTGGCGATCTCTTCCAGCTTTAGCGCCAGCTCGAAAAGCGGGTTGTTGCTGTCCGCCAGGTTTGCCAGGACCTGATGACAAACATCACGAATGATGCGCGCCCGCGGATCATAATTCTTGTACACCCGATGCCCGAAGCCCATGAGCCGGTAGGAATCATCCTTGTCCTTGGCCCGGGCAATGTACTTGTCGATATTCTTTACGCTGCCCATATCCTCGAGCATGCTCAGCACGGCTTCATTGGCGCCGCCGTGCGCCGGCCCCCACAGGGAGGTAATACCGGCAGCCACACAGGCGAACGGATTGGCACCCGAACTGCCGGCTAGTCGCACGGTGGAAGTAGAAGCATTCTGCTCATGATCCGCGTGCAGGATGAACAGCAGATCCAGCGCCCGCTCTGCCAGAGGGTCCACCTCATAATCATCACAAGGCGTGCCCTTGAGCATATGCATGAAGTTGGCGGAATAACTCAGATCGTTGCGTGGATACATCACCGGCTCGCCGATGTTGTGCTTGTGACAGGCTGCAGCAATCGTGGGAATCTTTGCAATCAGCCGATGGGCGCAGATATCACGATGCCGGGCATCGACGATATCCAGAGAATCGTGATAGAAACCGGCCAGCGAACCGACTACACCCACCATCATCGCCATGGGATGGGCATCATAATGATAGCCTTCGAAAAAGCGCAGCAACGCTTCATTCACCATGGTGTGGTGAGTAATGATGCCATTGAAATCCACCAACTGTTCGGCATTGGGCAACTCACCGTACAACAGCAAGTAGGCCACCTCGACAAAGGTGCTTTTCGCCGCAAGCTCTTCGATGGGATAGCCCCGGTAACGGAGAATACCCTCGTCACCATCAATATAAGTAATGGAACTGTGACAACTGGCTGTGGAAACAAAACCCGGATCAAAAGTGAACACCCCGGCATCACCGTACAACCGTGTGATGTCGATGGCACCTGGTCCTTCCGTCCCGGAAAGCACGTCGAATTCATGGGTCGCACCAGAAGGCTCGAGAATGAGTTTTGCTTTCTTATCGGACATTACACAACTCCAAATCTTGGTTGTTCTTTTTCTTTCCAAACCTGTGGGTTCAGGCTCTCAGTCTGTCGATATCCTGTTTGACCGCCGCCGCAGAACGCTGGAAAGAAGACACTTCTTCCTGATTCAGCTCCAACTGTACCACCTCGGCCAGACCTTCTTCGTTCAGAACACAGGGTACGCCCATGGCGATATCCGTCTGGCCGTACTCACCCTGCAAGATAGCCACACAAGGCAACAGACGCTTGCGGTTATGACTGATGGCATCCACCATGGCTGCCACAGAAGCACCGGGAGCATCATAGGCACTGGAGTTTTTCCTCAGCGCCAGAATTTCGGCTCCGCCCTCGCGGGTACGCTGAATTATATCCTGTATTCGCTGCTCACTGACAAAATGGCTGATGGGTACGCCATTGATTGTACAGAATCTGGGCACAGGCACCATGCTGTCGCCATGCCCGCCGAGCACCAGCGTCGTGATATCACGGGCGGAAAAGCCTGTCTCCATGGCGATGAAAGCAGCCATGCGCGAAGCATCCAACACCCCCGCCTGACCGAACACCCGCTTTCGCGGCCACCCCGTACGCTGCCATACCCGCCAAGTGAGTACATCCACCGGATTGCTGACCACCAGAATCATGGCGTTTGGCGCAAATCGAAGAATATCATCGACGATGCCGTCAATTATCGCCACATTTGTATCCAGGACATCTGAACGGGACATTCCCGGCTTGCGTGGAATTCCTGCGGTGATCACCACCAGATCAGCATCGCTGAGATCGACAGCATCGTTGCTGCCACGCACCAAGGTATCAAAATTGAAGAAAGGCGAAGTCTGGAGAATATCCAAGGCCACCCCCTGAGGCGCATCCTCGCGGATGTCGATGAGCACCACTTCCCGGCAGATTTCCTGCTCGGCGAGGATCTGGGCAGTGGTCTCCCCCACACGCCCCGCCCCCATGATCACAACCTTATTCATTTATTATTCTCCTGCCATTGAATTTACTTATAAAGCATAGCAGGAGAAAAATGTGGCTGCTCAGGAAATAGTCTCCATGGGCGGATAGTGCTCCGGCCAATCCGCTTTTGCCACACCGGTCTCGATGGCAGCCTTGGCCACTGCAGGCGGGATCACATTCCGTAAACGGCTGTCCAGCGGCTTGGGAAGGATATAGTCCGCACCGGACTCGAGCTGTTCCAGCCCGTAAGCAGACAGGACATCTTGCGGGACGGGTTCGTGGGTCAGGTTCTTCAACGCATTGACCGCCGCGATCTGCATGGCTTCATTGATGCAACAGGCGCGAACATCCAGCGCACCACGGAAAATGAACGGGAAACCCAATACATTGTTGACCTGATTGGGATAATCCGAACGTCCGGTAGCCATGATCATGTCGTTCCGCACCTGTTTGGCCACCTCGGGGCGGATTTCCGGCACCGGATTGGACAGGGCAAACACAATGGGTCGCTCGGCCATGGCGGCCAGCATTTCCGGTGTCACCAGATCCGGCCCGGAAACACCGATGAACACGTCCGCTCCATCCATGGCTTCCGCCAGTGTGCGCTTGTCCGTATCTGCCGCCACACTGAATTTGAACGGATTGAGATTCTCCCGCCCGGCATGGATCACACCCTGACGATCCAGCACCAGAATATTATTGCGGCGAGCCCCCATGGTGCACAGCAGGCGCACAGCGGCGATGCCAGCCGCTCCAGCCCCGAGCACCACGATGCGCGCCTCTTCCAGCGTCTTGCCCTGCATCTCCAGGGCATTGAGCAGCCCGGCGGCGATGATGATGGCCGTGCCGTGCTGATCGTCATGAAACACGGGGATATCCAGTTGCTCCACCAGCGCCTGCTCGATCTCAAAACAATGGGGCGCCGCAATATCTTCCAGGTTGATGCCGCCAAAGGTCGGCGCGATGCGCACCACCGTATCGATGAACTCGCTGGGGTGCGCGGCATCCACCTCAATATCGAAGACATCGATGCCGGCAAAATGCTTGAACAGCACGCCCTTGCCCTCCATCACCGGCTTGCCCGCGAGAGAGCCCGTATTACCCAGACCCAGTACGGCAGTGCCGTCGGTGATCACCGCCACCAGATTACCCTTGGCGGTGTACCTGTAGGCGTCTTCTGGGTTTTCGGCGATGCGTCTGACCGGCTCCGCTACGCCAGGGGTATAGGCCAGCGCCAGATCCCGTTGGGAAGCCGTCGGCTTGGTCAGCTCGACACTGATTTTTCCCGGCACAGGGTATTCGTGGTATTCCAGTGCGGCCTGATTGATATGCGCATCAGCATCTTTGCTCATGGATATGTCTCCGGTAGGTAATTACTCAATAAAATTACTTCATGCCATCCTTGGCTCCTTGCGGCATACGACCGCCATGGACGGCGGAAGTGCAGAAAAAGCAGGAGCAATTTTCTGCCATTCCATCCCTGGAAATAAAAAAGGCGCCACGAGGGCGCCCTTTCGCTGGCAGGTTATTTCGCTCAGCGCGCG
>DTXR01000116.1 GCA_012962365.1 Chromatiaceae bacterium
AAAGATGTGGGTGCTGGTAGCTTGTATTACAACGAGTCCAATGTTTATGGTCAGTGTCATATCGATCCTAATAAAACCTATTTCTTCAGAATTTCCAGCCCAAAGTCTGGAAGGTATAGTATTTTTTATTAAGTCCTAGAGCTTTGTTACGGTGAAAAAGGCGGTGGCGCAAGCTATCGCCTTTTTATATAGTTGCGTAGATATTTTTATAAGGTTGCTGATTGAAATGATGAACAAGATATTAATGCTTCTGTTTTTGCTGTTACCTGTTGTTGCGTATTCGCTGGAAGACAATCAGGTGCTTATCGACGGGCCGGAAGTGGATTTGACGCTGGGTGAACTGCGTATGGCTTTGCGTGCTGCGCCTGAAGATATACAAAAACTGTTGTTGACTCAGCCGGTAAAAATACGTGAAGTCATGGATAGTACTTACATGACCAAAGTGGCAGCGACAAGAGCAAGGAAAAAAGGTTTGGAGAAGGAACCTGTGACAAAAGCACAGATCTGGAAATTTACAAACAACATCCTGGCTGAAGCTGAGATTGCCGATGTGCAGGATGAGTTGGTGAAAAATGCTAACTACGAAGCGGCAGCGAAAGAGCTGTATATTGTTGAAAAAGACAGATTGAAGGTTCCTGAAGCATTTGTGGCTTCACATATATTGCTGAATGCAGAAGCCGATGAGCAGGAACAGGATGTATTGAAACGGGCAGCGGACTTACGTAAGAAGTTGGTGGAGGGACAGCTGGATTTCAAAACAGCTGCGAAAGAATATTCCAAAGATGAGGGCAGCGCCAAAGCTGGAGGCTCTCTGGGAAAATTCAATCGTGGCCGCATGGTCAAGCCTTTTGAGGAAGCGCTGTTGAAGTTAAAGCCCGGTGAAATCAGTGAGCCGGTTAAAACCCGCTTTGGCTACCATTTGATTCTGCTGGAAGAGCGCATTCCGGAACACATCAAATCCTTTGAAGAAGTAAAGGACGCACTGATTCAGCAAGCCAAAAACAAGGTGGCTCATGAAATCAAGGTAGACTATTGGTTGAAGGTGAAAAATGACCCCGAGGCCCGGGTCAACGAAGAAGTATTCAAAGCTTTTACTGACAAGCCGATTTTGACGCCTTGAATTCCAAACTAGGTTGAGAGACCCGAAGCGACACTCAGCTTCGGGTTTTTTTATGCCTGTGGAACTCTGGTAAAATTGCGATCTATGTCAAACGCCGTCTATCCCCCGCAATCCAACCAGTCTGTTTTGTTCATCACCCTGGATTCCTGCCGCTATGACAGCTTCATTGCTGCTGATCTGCCCGCGATAAACGGCGTTGGAAAAGCCTATCGCACTCTGGCGCCGGGAAACTTTACTTATTCTTCCCACATGGCCATGTTCATGGGTTTTACGCCGGGTGACGCACATTCTCGCGTTACCGGGGTCAATCCAAAGTACGGCAAGATATTTCGCATGAGCCAGGGCGGTATTGCCGGCAAAGGAAAGGAATACTTTTTGTTGCAAGGTAGAAACATCGTGGATGGATTCAATCGCAAAGGCTTCCAAACCATTGGAACAGGGGCGGTGGGGTGGTTCAATCCCGCGACAGAAACGGCAGGAAATCTCATTGCAGATTTCCAGGAGTTCTATTATCCCGGCGATCCCTGTGTTACCTGGACGCTGCGGCAGCAGCTAAACTGGCTGTCTGGCCGGTTGAATAAAGAAGCTTCTCCCGTTTTTGCCTTTTTGAATATTGGCGAAACCCACGTGCCTTACTATTTTGAAGGGGCGCCCTGGTCGCCCCAAGACAACCCTTGTGTTCCGTTTGGCGAAAACAACGATGCTGCCGAATCCCGTCGTCGCCAGATTCTGGCTCTGGAATGGGTGGATGTCCAACTGGCGCCTCTGCTGGAAGCCTTCTCTGATGCGACGGTGATCACAGGGCAGACTCAGATCATTCTGATCATCAGCGTGCTCATGATATTCGCCATCGCCCTCATTGACCCGCTGCGCACCGTTTA
>DTXR01000117.1 GCA_012962365.1 Chromatiaceae bacterium
AACGGTGATTGAGTTTTTTTGTGCTCGATTGAAAATGGCTATGAACACCATGTGCCCACTTTGTGTCTAGAGACGCTCCACAATAGCACCTTATACAGATAATCCCGGACTCCAGGCTTTCAGGATCCTCCGGCGGGATTTACACCACCAGCATGATATTGAAGCCCGTAAGTGCTATGCGCGGCAATTCGTACTTCCATAGATCATAAACATACCGCCTCCGGGCTCATTCATCCACGGGTACCCCCGTGGTATTCTGTCTGTGACCGCATAAAGAAACGACTTTCTCCATTTCGACCTCAGTTACCGCCCCTCCTCTTGGACTTTCATAACTTGGTGAAATCATGCGGTTCCTAACGCTAAACCCTAGTTTTTCGAATATGGCGACATTACCGGTTTCTTCTATCGCACACAAAGTGAGCTTCTCAAATTTGGCATCTCGAGCAAACGCTTCGATTGCTTCGATCAAGCTAGCACACACTCCGCATCTTAGATAATTAGGGTCGACGGCGACGCCTTGAATATAAATATTCTCGCCTTTGGCAACGTATTCAGCTGTGCCCAGCACAATATCTTCTTCGACAGCTACGAACGCAAATTCTTTTTAGTGGAGGCTCCTTGCGCATCTTATGCTACTGGGCCCGTATACCGTGTGGAGCCTATAGTTAACGCAATTTGGATCAAGCAACTGCTATTGCAGTGTTGGTTACAGCTACTGCGAATACTTTTTATTTTCTCGGAGAGAGAAGAGCCTATCATTTGGCCCCGTTTACCCCGTTGCGCTTGTTTATCCATTCGTGCGTAGTTCTCCAAATTTTGATAGCACTTTGGGCCTGTTTGCTCTTTCCAGAAACAATTACCGTTTGAGTGTCATCATCACTACTAATCTCAGCGTTGCTGAATGGCCGAAGTTATTCGGTGGTGAAAAGATGACCACAGCGTTACTGGATCGGCTGACGCACCACTGCCACATCGTCGAAACAGGCAATGACAGCTATCGGTTCAAGCATCAACCAGCAACAAGAGGAATAAATCAAAACAGAAACCAAAAACATGAGCCATAATCGGCGCTCATCGGTGGGTCAAAGTTCAGCGCAAATACTGGGTCAGTTTTCCGTGCAACTCAACAAATGGAAAGAATGTGGTGGCTGAAGAGAGGTTCCGGAAAGATATCAAAACGCCCGAAACCCTTGGAATACACGGGGAAAAGAAAACCCGCCTACCCAGAGAATCATTCTGGCGAGACGGGTTGCTTTTTTTAAATGGTGGAGGCGGCGGGAATCGAACCCGCGTCCGCGAATCCTCCGCCT